>VSDC01000137.1:0-6229 GCA_047459275.1 Gemmatimonadota bacterium | reverse complement strand
TCGGGCGAGAAGACGACGCCGGTCTCGATCTCGGGCGTGCGCGTGATCTGCTTCGTCGTCCCGCCGGTCACGGAGGCCACGAAGACGTCGCCGCGGTAGATGAAGGCGACCTCCTTCCCGTTGGGCGAGAGGACGGCCTCCCGGACGCCGCTGCTGAAGGTGATGACGCGCTCGCGGTTGCGGGCGACGTCGCTCACGATCGTGACCGGGACGCGCCGGGGCTCGCCGTTCGGCGCCATCGTGTAGATGTGGCCGCCGTGGGTGAAGGCGAGGGTGCCGTCGTTGGCGCGGGAGAGGAAGCGGACCGGGTGGCCCTGGAAGCGCGTGAGCTGCGTCGACGCGCCGCCCGCGACCGGGATCCGGTGCACGTTCAGCGTCCCGCTCTCCTCGCTCAGGTAGTAGATCGTCGAGCCGTCGCCGCTGAAGACCGGGTTCCGGTCCTCGCCCGCGAAGGTCGTGAGCTTGCGGTGCGTCCCGTTGGCGACGTCGTAGATCCAGATGTCGCGGGCGACGGACGATTGATGGTGCTTGCGCCACGCGTTCTCGCCGCCCTTCCGGTCCTCGTAGGCGAGGTAGCGGCCGTCGGGGCTCACGGCGACGGCCTCGGCGGGCGTGGTCAGGAGCTGGATCGGCCGCCCGCCGCTGACCGGGACCTGGTAGAGCTCCGGCTGCGCGGCCGAGGGGAAGACCCGGCTCTCGGCGGCATCCAGCCGGGCCGCGCCGTAGATCACGCCCTTGCCGTCGGCGGAGAAGGCGTACGGGTACTCGTCCGCGCTGTGGACGGTCAGCCGCCGCGCCTCGCCGCCTTCGGCCGGCATCACGTAGACGTCGAAGTTGCCGTGCCGATCGCTGGCGAAGGCGATCATCCGGCCGTCCCGGCTCCAGACGGGCATGAAGTCGTGGGCCGGGTGCGTGGTGAGCTGCGTGGCCACGCCGCCGGCGGCCGGGACGCGGTAGAGGTCGCCCCGGTAGGTGAAGACGATCGTCGAGCCATCGGGCGAGATGGCGGGGTAGCGCAACCAGATTGCTTCCTGCTGGGCGAACGCGGGCGTGGCGCAGCACAGCCCCGCCAGGAGCAGAGTGGTCCTGAACATGGATCGATTCCGCGGGTCTGACATGGGTATGGTGTTGGACGGGGGAAAGATGGGAGGCGCAACGGCGTTCGGCCAGTAGTTCCGGACCGGCGGCCCGCGCCAACAGCGGCCGCCCGGGAGGGCGGCCGCCGTCGATGGCGGGGACGAAGCGGCTGTCGATCGCCGCGCCGCCGCTCGCCTGGGGAGCAGCCGCCGGCGGCGTTACACGCCTCGTTGCCGGTCGGCCGCTCCCGGGCCTCACATCAGGCCGCTTCCAGACTCCTCATCGGCCGCTTCCGGGCCCCTCAAACGTCCAAGAGCTCGCGCACACGCTCCGCGGGCCGGGCCAGGACCGCGCGGTTGCCTCGCACGACGATGGGCCGTTGCACGAGCTCCGGGTGCGCGGCCATGGCGTCGAGGATCTCGTCGTCGCTCACATCGGGGCGGCCGAGGCCGAGCTCCCGATAGGCGGGCTCCTTGGTCCGCAGGAGGTCGCGCGGGGTGATCCCCATCGTGCGGACGAGGCGCGCCAGCTCGTCGCGGGGGATCGGGTCGAGGAGGTAGTTCACCGCCTCGTACTCGATCCCCGCCTCGCGCAGGATCTTCGCGAGCTGCCGGCAGGTGGTGCACGTCGGCTTTTCGTAGACGATGATGCGTTCGTCGGTCATGGGTCTGCCGCTTGTGGGTCCACAGCTTGTCGGTCCGACGCTCACGGCACCACTGCCTTCCGCCACGTGTCGTTCTCCCGGCGCACGTCCGGGAGCATGCGGTCCGGGTCCACGGTCACGCGCACGACCTCGCGGCCGCCCGGTAGCTCGAGGGCGTAGCTGTCCGCGTGGAACCAGATCTCGACCGGGAGCCGGTGCCGTTCCGTCGCCCCACCGGCGTATTCGACCTCCAGCGTGACCGGCATCACCAGCCCCTCGCGGTTCGAGAGGTGGACGACGGTCGCGCCCTCACGCGTGGTCACGGAGTCCACCGCCTGGTCCAGCAGGTCGGTCGAGTAGAACCACCCGCGCCAGAACCACGACAGATCCTCGCCCGAGACGTCCTCGATCGTGCGGAAGAAGTCCGCCGGCTGCGGGTGCTTGTTCGCCCAGCGGCGGATGTACTCCTTGAAGGCCGCGTCGAAGCGCTCCGGGCCGAGGACGACCTCGCGCAGCAGGATCAGCCCGAAGCCCGGCTTGCGGTACGCCAGGAAGCCGAGCCCGTCCCGCCGGAGATGGTCCGCGTACGTCATGATCGGCTGGTCGTGGGTCGGCTCCAGCATCCGCTCCACGATGTAGTCCGGGCTCGTCGCACGGACACGCTGCGCCCCCTCGCCGTAATAGGCGAGGTTCGAGTAGTGGTTGAGGAACGTGTTGAGCCCCTCGTCCATCCACGCGTGGCGCCGCTCGTCGTTCCCCACCAGCATCGGGAACCAGGTGTGGCCGAACTCGTGGTCGGTCACGCCGAAGAGCGCCTGGCCGCGGGCGTTCACGCTGCAGAAGACGATCATCGGGTACTCCATCCCGCCCACGATCCCGGCGACGTTGATCGCGACCGGGTAGGGGTAGCGCACCCACATCTCGGAGTAGTGCGCGAGCGACTGCCGGACGTACTGGGTCGACATCTCCCACCCGGGCTGCTCGGGGGTGCCAAGCCCCTCGCGCGGGTAGGCGGACATGACGAGGATCCCGTCCCAGCTCGCGGCGTCCCAGATGAACGCACGGGAGGCGGCCCAGGCGAAGTCGCGGACGTTGGCCGCCCGGAAGCGCCAGGTCAGGGGGCCGCTGCCGCGCGGACGCGAGTCGGGGCTCCCCACCTCGTCGGGCGCGACGATGTGCACCGTCTCGGCGCTCCTCCTGGCCCGCTCGAGGCGCTGGCGCTGCGTTGCGGTCAGCACTTCCTGCGGGTTCTGCAGCTCGCCCGTCGCCACGACGATGTAGTCGCGCGGGACGGTGATCTCGACGTCGAAATCGCCATACTCGAGGTAGAACTCGCCCTGCCCGATGTAGGGCATCGGGTTCCAGCCGTGCACGTCGTCGTAGACGTACATGCGGGGATACCACTGGGCGAGCTCGTAGACCCACCCGTCGACGCTCCGGAAGCGGCCGAGCCGGTCTGCGCCGTACTCGGGGACGATGAACGTCCAGTCGATGCGGATCTCGATCTTGCCGCCCTTCGGCGGGACCGGCTCGTCGAGGTCGATCCGCATGCGGGTGTCGTCGATGAAGTACTTCGGGCGCCTGGTCTTGCCGCCCTGCACGACCTCGACGCGGGAGAGCTCGATCCCACCGCCCTCGAAGGCGCCGCGCCAGCGTGTGCCCGAGTTCACGAACGAGCCGCGGCTGCCGGGACGGAAGAGGTTCTGTTCGAGCTGGATCCAGAGCTCGTCCAGTGCATCGGGCGAGTTGTTCGTGTAGGTGATCACCTCGGAGCCGCGGATCCGGTGGGATTCGGGCTCGAGCGTGACCTTGATCCTGTAATCGGCGCGCTGCTGCCAGTAGTCGGGCCCCGGCTCGCCGGAAGCGGTCCGGATCGTGGATGGCGCCGGGAGCGGGAGCGGCGCGAAAATCTCCTGATTCGTGGGCGGGAGCGGCGATGCGGCGGTTTGGGCGCCGACGCCGCTCGCCGCGAAGGCGAGGAACGCGCCCGCGAGCGCTACGGCGCGCAAGCGAGCGTTGTGTGACAGCATCATCTCCAATCCTCCATAATGTCACGTGAACGGACGGCCCGGTCCGGTGCCGGGCCCGCCCTACCACCCCAGCACCATCGCGAAGATGAGAGGCGCGACGATGGTCGCGTCCGATTCAATGATGAATTTGGGCGTATCGACGTCGAGCTTCCCCCAGGTGATCTTCTCGTTCGGGACGGCGCCGGAGTAGGAGCCGTAGCTCGTCGTCGAATCGGAAATCTGGCAGAAGTAGCCCCAGAGCGGAACGTCGGTCCGACGGAGGTCCAGCCTGAGCATGGGGACGACGCAGATCGGGAAATCCCCCGCGATCCCGCCGCCGATCTGGAATAACCCGATGGAGGACTCCGCCGAGGTCGCCGTGTACCAGTCGGCGAGCTGCATCATGTACTCGATCCCGGTGCGCACCGTGTGGACGTTACGGATCTTGCCCGCGATGCAACTCGCCGCGAAGACGTTGCCCAGGGTCGAGTCCTCCCAGCCGGGGACGTAGATCGGCAAGTCGCGCTCGGCGGCGGCGACGAGCCAGGAGTCATTCGGATCGATCTGGTAGTGCTCGGCAAGGCGCCCGCTCCGGATGATGCGATAGAGGAACTCGTGCGGGAAGAGACGCTCTCCGGCGCGGTCCGCCGCCTGCCACTCCTCCAGCACAGCCGCTTCGACCCGCCGCATCGCCTCTTCTTCCGGGATGCAGGTGTCGGTCACCCGGTTCAGCTTGCGGTCGAAGAGGGCCTTTTCGTCCTGGGGCGTCAGGTCCCGATAGTTGGGGACCCGAACGTAGTGGTCGTGGGCGACGAGATTGAAGACGTCCTCCTCGAGGTTGGCGCCGGTGCAGGAAATCGCGTGAACCTTCTCCTGACGGATCATCTCGGCGAGCGATAGCCCGAGCTCTGCGGTGCTCATGGCGCCGGCCAGCGTGATCACCATCTTGCCGCCGGCGTCGAGGTGCGCCCGATACGCTTCCGCCGCGTCCACCAGCGTTGCGGCGTTGAAGTGACGGAAGTGGTGCCGGACGAAATCGGAAACCGGCGACGCAGAGCCGTGCATCGCACGCGTCTTCTCGGTCATTCTTCCCACTCCACAGGGGCGTGGTCGATCGAGTCGCGTGGCCCTCGGCCCCGAAACGAGGAGGCCACGGCGTCCGGCCCGCGGAGCAAGGGCCATCCGATGGCTCGTCCCGTTGGGCTCGCCGTGCCGGGCTCGCTCCGCTGGCCGAACGTGATCCAGGTTGGTTTTGCAAACCAACTTAGGACAATCGAAGGGGGTGGGCAACCGCGGCCGTGGGCCGCCGGGATGTGGCCTCGACGCGTCCGGGATCGTCCCTAAATTGTGTCGCACGGTCCCACGGGCGGTCCCGTGGGACGCGCTCAGACCTGTCCCGCGCGCAGCGGCTGGCGCGGGCCGCGTCGACGCCCGTCGACTCCGACCCGTACACGTATGCCGATGCTCCGTCCCATCGTACCGATCTCGCTCGCGATCTGCGCCGTCGTGCCGGCGGCGGCGCATGCTCAGACCGTCCTCGACCTGGGCGCCTTCTACGAAGGAGCGACTCCACACCTTGTCCCCAACGGCTTCGGCGGAGAGCTGGGATACGGCCGCGCTCTTGCGCAGCTCCGCCTCTCGGGGCGGGCCGGCGCCCTCGATGTCCCCGGATCGCCGCGGTTCTGGCTGGGGGACCTGGACCTGAAGCTCGCGCCGCTCAACGTGCATCCGTTCCTGCGCGCGCTCCCGCCGTTCGACGCCGAGCCGTACCTCTTCGCCGGCGTGGGCGCTCGCCTCCAGGAGGGGTACGACGGCGGGAACGAATGGGACACGTCGCTTTCGTGGGGCATTGGCGTCCGCTTCCCGCTGCTCGGCCGGACGCTCGCGCTGTACGGAGAGGGGCGGAGCAGGGAGGGGGACTGGGAGCTGCGCGGCGGCCTGGGGCTGCGCTTGACGGGCAGTTCACGTGCGACGTCGCGCGCACCCGCGCCCGTCGTCGCTTCACCGGCCGGCGATGCGGCCCGCGCCCGCCCCGACGACGTCGCCGCCGGGGTCCTGGCGGAGGCCGAGCGCCATCTCGGCGTCCGCTACGTCTGGGGCGGCTCTGACCCCGCGACGGGCTTCGATTGCTCGGGGTTCGTCCGCTACGTCTACGCCAGCGTCGGGATCCGTCTACCGCGCGTGACCCGGGACCAGGCCCGGGTCGGGTCCGCCGTGCCCCTCGATTTCAGTGCCTTCCGGCCCGGCGATCTCCTCTTCTTCGCAACGGACGGCCGCAACATCGACCACGTCGCCATCTACGCCGGCGACGGCCGGATCATCCACGCGCCCAACCGCAGCGACCGCGTCCGCTACGACGACCTCAACGGGCCGGCCGGGCGCTGGTACCGCGAGCGGCTGGTCCGGGTGCGGCGGGTGATCTGACGGCGACGCGCCGGCGGCGCGCCGCGCCGCCCGCTGAACCCCGGACGTCGGCCTGGCTCCGCCAACGGCCCAACCC
>VSDC01000136.1:0-6270 GCA_047459275.1 Gemmatimonadota bacterium | reverse complement strand
TGTACCACAACGTGATGAACCTGCTGCGCAACTGGTACTTCATCCAGGTCGGGCCCCTCGACCCGCGGGCGCAGAAGCTCCCGCTCCCCGACTCCCTCATGGGGCGGCTCGTGGAGTACGTCGTCACGCACGAGGTCGGGCACGCGATCGGCTTCCCGCACAACATGAAGGCCAGCTCGACGTTCCCGGCCGACAGCGTCCGCAGCGTCTCGTTCCTGCGCCGCATGGGCTCGCACACGCCCACGCTGATGGACTACTCGCGCTTCAACTACGTGGCGCAGCCGGAGGACAACATCCCCCTCGACCTGCTGATCCCCAAGGTCGGGCCGTACGACAAGTTCGCGGTCATGTGGGGGCACAAGCCGATCCCCGGCGCGAAGACGCCCGACGACGAGAAGCCGGTGCTCGACCAGTGGGCCCGCATGCAGGACACCGTGCCGTGGCTCCGCTTCGAGACACCGGGCGCGCGCAACGATCCCGGCGCCCTGACCGAGGCCGTCGGCGACGCGGACGCCGTGAAGTCGACCCGGCTCGCGCTCCGGAACCTCGAGCGCGTCATGGCCATGCTGATCCCCGTTGCCGAGCAGCCGGGCGAGGACTATTCGCTGCTGGAGGAGCTGTACGGGCAGGCCGTGGCGCAGTGGGGCCGGTACATGAACCACGTCGCCGCGGTCGTGGGCGGCGCCGAGTCGCAGGAGCGGCGCGGAACGGGGCCGCGCTTCTTCCCCGTCTCGAAGGAGCGCCAGCGCGAGGCCGTCCAGTTCTTGAACACGACGGCCTTCCAGGTGCCGAAGTACTTCACCGACCCGGAGATCTTGCGGCGCATCGAGCCGGAGGGCGTGATCGCGCGGATCCACACGGCGCAGAGCCGCGTGCTCGCCACGCTCCTCTCCGAGCCGCGCATGGTCCGCCTCATCGAGTACGAGGCGACGCTCCCGCCCGGTCAGGCGTACACCATCGCCGACCTGCTCGCCGACGTGCGCGCCGGCGTCTGGAGCGAACTCACGGCGCGAGACGTCCGGATCGACGTCTACCGGCGCAACCTCCAGCGCGCCTACCTGGAGGTCGTCAAGGGGATCCTGGAGCCCGAGGAGGAGAGCCGGCCGCAGCAACAGCAGCAACAGCAGGGCGGCGGGCAGAACCAACAGCGCTTCCCGTCCGACGTGCGGCCGGCTCTGCGGGGCGAGCTGACCGAGCTCGACCGCCTCGCCGCGGCCGCGCTCGCCCGCACCTCGGATCCCATGACGCGCCTGCACCTGCGCGACGTCCGCATGGAGATCCAGCGGCTCCTCGCGATCTGCGGGCAGCCGCCGGTGCTCTGAGCGTCCGGTCGACGCCCGCGACCAGGTGGGTCCGGCCACGGTGGATCCGCCCGGACCCGCAAGCCCGATGACGTCGCGACGACGGGCCGCCCTCCCGGGCGGCCCGTCGCACTTCGACAACCTTGTTCGGCCGACCCGCGCGTCAGTACATTCCGGCAGTCATCACCTCCATGTCCGGAGCACGAGGCGCGCGGGGCGTCGAGCGCCGCCGCGCCGTCCCTCCGGCATACGCCCCCTGACCCGTTCCGCAGGATGCCATCATGAGGAGAACACCCTGGCTCGCGGCCCTACGCACCTTCGGCGTTGCCCTGGCCTCCGCCGTCACGATGATGGCCGCGCCGACGACCGCGGCCCCGGCCCACGCCCAGGCGCCCGCGGGCGGCGAGAAAGCCGCCAAAAACCCGCGCCAGGAAGGGCTGCACATCGAGCCCGCGCGCACGCTCCGGTTCACGACGAACGAGGGGTCGTGGATCTCCGTCGACGTGAGCCCGGACGGCCAGTCGATCGTCTTCGACCTCCTCGGCGACATCTACATCATGCCCATCACCGGTGGGAAGGCCACGCCCCTCACCCGCGGGATGGCCTTCGATGCGCAGCCGCGCTTCAGCCCCGACGGCAAGCGGATCGTCTTCACCTCCGACCGCGACGGCGGCGAGAACGTCTGGATCCTCTCCCTCGACCTGAAGGACACGATCCAGGTCACGAAAGGGAAGAACAACCTCTACCACTCGCCCGAATGGACGCCGGACGGGAAGTACATCGTCGTCTCGAGAGGCGCCGGCTTCAGCCCCGCCAAGCTCTGGCTCTACCACGTCGAGGGCGGGAGCGGGACGCAGTTGGTCCAGGGGCCGCAGAACATGCGCATGTCCGGCCCCGCCTTCGGCCCGGACGGGCGCTACATCTGGTTCGCGCGCCGGACCGGGGACTGGCAGTACAACTCCCCCGGCCGCGACTACCAGCTCGCCGTCTACGACCGTGAGACCGGCCGTACGACGATCCAGTCGGCGCGCTTCGGCGGCGCGTTCCGCCCGACGCTCTCCCCCGACGGCCGGTGGCTCGTGTACGGCACGCGCCACGTGGCCGAGACGGGGCTCCGCATCCGTGACCTCCAGACCGGCGACGAGCGCTGGCTGGCGTTCCCGGTCCAGCGCGACGAGCAGGAGTCCCGGGCCGGGCGGGACGTCTACCCCGGGATGAGCTTCACCCCGGACTCGAAGGCGCTGATCGCGACGTACGGCGGCAAGATCTGGCGGATCCCCGTCGACGGCGGCACGCCGACCGAGATCCCGTTCGAGGTCGACGTGGAGCTCGACCTCGGCCCGCGCGTCGCCTTCGAGTACCCGATCGAGGACACGCCGACCTTCACGATCCGCCAGATCCGGGATGCGGTCCCCTCGCCCGACGGCCGGCGCATCGCCTTCACGGCCCTCGACAAGCTCTACGTGCAGGAGCTGGGCGAGCCCCTCAAGGCGAGCGGCGACGACGTCGTCCCCACGCTCACCGGCGCGCGCCGCCTCACCGACGGCGACCTCGACGAACACCAGCCCACGTGGTCGCCGGACGGGCGGTGGATCGCCTACGTAACGTGGTCGTTCGAGGAGGGCGGCCACATCTACCGCGTGCGGGCGGACGGGCGCGGCAAGCCCGAGCGGCTGACGCGCATGCCCGGGCTGTACCAGCAGCCCGCGTGGTCGCCGGACGGGCAGCGCATCGTGGCGATCCGCGGCCCGGCCCGCGCGTTCGAGGAAGCGCTCACGCAGAGCGCGCCCGGCGGCGCGGCCGAGCTGATCTGGATCCCCGCCTCCGGCGGCGAGGCGACGGTGATCGGGCCGGCGGACATCCGCAAGCCGCACTTCACGAAGGACCCCGGGCGCATCTACGGATTCAGCGCCGGCGACGGCCTCGTCTCGATCCGCTGGGACGGCACCGACCTCCGCAAGCACGTCCAGGTCACGGGCGGGACGCAGCCCGGCGCGAACCAGCCGACGCGGGCATCCCTCGTCCTCATGTCGCCCGACGGCGAGCGCGCCCTTGCCCAGGTCAACAACGATCTATACGTGGTGACCGTCCCGCAGATCGGGGCGGAGGCGCCGACCATCTCGGTCGCGAATCCCGAGAACGCGTCGTTCCCCGTCCGCAAGCTCACCGATATCGGCGGCCAGTTCCCCGCCTGGAGCGCGGACGGCAAGAAGGTCCACTGGTCGATCGGGAACGCGCACTTCGTCTACGACCTGGACGAGGCGAAGGCGTTCGAGGACAGCGTGAAGGCAGCGGCGAAGGCCGAGGCCGCGGCGAAGGCCACGGGCGACGCCGGGAAGGGCGGCGACACCGGCGACGCGAAACAGGACGCCCCGGCCGATTCCGCGAAGGGCGACAGGCCGGCGGCCGGGCGCAGCGGCAGGGACAAGCCGAAGTACCGGCCGTACGAGGTCCGCGTCGCCATCCAGGCCCCGCGGGACATCCCCCGCGGCATCGCCGTGCTGCGCGGCGCGCGGGTGATCACGATGAACGGCTACGAGGTCATCGAGGACGCGGACGTCGTGATCCGCGACAACCGCATCGTGGCCGTCGGACACCGCGGGACGGTCCAGGTGCCCGCGGACGCGCGGGTCATCGACGTCGCCGGGAAGACGATCCTCCCCGGCTTCGTGGACACGCACGCGCACCTGCGGCCCTCCTTCGACATCCACCGCGACCAGGTCTGGTCCTACGCGGTCAACCTGGCCTTCGGCGTCACCACGACGCGCGACCCGCAGACCAGCTCGACCGACGTCCTGACCTACGGCGACAAGGTCGAGGCCGGGATGATCCTCGGCCCGCGCATCTACTCGACCGGCCCCGGCGTCTTCAGCGGCGAGCAGATCCGCGACCGCGACCACGCGAAGGACGTGCTGCGTCGCTACTCGGACTACTACGACACGAAGACGATCAAGATGTACATGGCCGGCAACCGGGAGCAGCGGCAGTGGATCATCGACGCCGCGCGCGAGCTCCGGCTCATGCCGACCACCGAAGGCGGCCTCGACTACGAGATGAACCTGACCATGGCGATCGATGGGTACAGCGGGCAGGAGCACAACCTCCCCGGCTTCCCGTTCTACCAGGACGTGATCCGGCTCTTCGCCGAGTCCCAGATCGCCTACACGCCGACGACCCTCGTCGCCTACGGCGGCCCGTGGGGCGAGAACTACTGGTTCGCCACCGAGGACGTCCTCGGCAACGAGCGACTGCTCCGCTTCACGCCCTTCGAGGAGATCTACTCGAAGGCGGTCCGCCGCGGCGCCGGGTGGTTCCACCCGAAGGTCCACGTCTTCAAGCAGCTCGGCGAGTTCACGAAGCAGGTCGTCGAGGCGGGCGGGATCGCCGGGGTCGGCAGCCACGGACAGCTCCAGGGGCTGGGCTACCACTGGGAGCTGTGGAGCATCCACTCGGGCGGAATGTCGAACCACGACGCGCTGCGGGTGGCCACCATCCTCGGCGCCCAGGCCCTCGGCCTCGCCCGCGACATCGGCTCCGTCGAGGCCGGCAAGATCGCCGACCTCGTGATCCTGGACGCAAACCCGCTCGAGAACATCCGCAACACGGCGACCGTGCGGATGGTCATGAAGAACGGCCGCCTCTACGACGCGGACACGCTGGACGAGATCTGGCCGCGCCAGCGGAAGGCGGGGCCGTTCTACTGGCAGGACGAGCCGGTGGTGCCGGTGACGGCCGCGGGGATTAGGTGAGGGCTTAGGTGTTAGGGCTTAGGGGTCAGGGATCAGGTGCCGGGTGTCGGGCGATCCCGGCACCCTCCTGACCCGCCACCCCGGTGCCCTTCCGACCAGGTGCCCCGGCGGCTCCTCACCGGGCGGGCGTGGCTCACATTGGGCCGAACCCCGCCCTACGACGGGGTTGGCACGAGCCACCCGTCACGGAAAGATAAGGTGAATCGTTAGCAAGCACAGAGAGCGACCGGCCCGGCTCGCCCAGCCGGCCCGGTCGCACCCTAAACCCTAAGCCCTAAGCCCCGAGCCCTAGGCCCTGAGCCCCAGGCCCCGACACCCAACACCCGACACCTTACAAAACCCCATGTCCGACTACACCATCGCGCCAGGCCCCGACGAATACGCCGCTCACTACGCCCCCTACGTCTCCCTCGTCCCCGAGGGCGGCATCGTCGCGCAGCTCGAGCGGCAGGCGGCGGACTTTTCCCGCCTGCTCGAGTCGATCCCCGAGGCGCGCGGGGACCATGCCTACGCGCCCGGGAAGTGGACGATCAAGGAGGTCGTCGGCCATATCTGCGACGCCGAGCGCGTCTTCGTCTACCGTGCGCTCCGATTTGCCCGCGGCGACGCGACGCCCCTCGCCCCGTTCGATGAGGACGCCTACGTACCGCCAGCGGAGTTCGGTGCACGCACGCTCGCCGACCTCGGCCGTGAGTTCCACGCGGTCCGCAATGCGACGATCGCCCTGTTCCGCGGCCTGCCCGCGGAGGCGTGGACCCGGCGTGGGATGGCGAGCGGACACGAAATTTCGGTCCGTGCCCTCGCCTGGATCATCGCCGGCCACGAGTTGCACCACCGGAAGCTCCTGATCGAGCGGTACGGCGCGGGATAGGAGGCGTCTGCACCGACGAACTCCGGCGGCTCGCCCACTAGGCGCCGCCCACAAGGCGCCGCCCACAAGGCGACGCTCCGCTTCGACGCCCCCGGAGCGGGGTCGATATCGGGCACGGAGTTTCCGTTTTTCGGTTTCGCCCGGATCGTTTCCGACAACGAGCTGCACCACCGAGAGCCGATGCGACGAATGAAACATCGCTTGCCGAAGCCGACCGCGACCCTGGCCGGGGCACTCGCCCTCTCCCTCATCGCCTGCGCCTCGACGCCGAACGAGGCGCCGCCGCAGCAGCAGGAGGGCCGCCGCGTCCTCGGCGTCATCGACCACCACGGCGACCCGGTCCGGGTCG
>VSDC01000135.1:0-6290 GCA_047459275.1 Gemmatimonadota bacterium | reverse complement strand
CGATCGCGCCCTCTGCGGCGCCCGCGCCGACCAGCGTGTGCAGCTCGTCGATGAAGAGGATGATGTTCTTGTTCTGGGCGATCTCGTTCATGATCGCCTTGAGCCGCTCCTCGAACTGGCCCCGGTACTTCGTCCCGGCGATGACCGCCGCCATGTCGAGGGCGAGCACCCGGTGGTCCCGGAGGCTGTCCGGGCATTCTCCCTTGGCGATGAGCTGCGCCAGCCCTTCGACGATCGCCGTCTTGCCGACGCCCGGCTCCCCGATCAGCACCGGGTTGTTCTTCTTGCGCCGGCTCAGGATCTCCATGACGCGCTCGATCTCCTTGGCGCGTCCGATCGTCGGGTCCAGCTCGCCCGCACGGGCCAGCTCGGTCAGGTCACGGCAGAAATGATCGAGCGCCGGCGTCTTGCTCTTCTTCTCCCCCTTCGGCGACGCCCCGCTGCTTCCGCCCGGGCTCGACGGAGGCGTCGGGTTCACATCGCTGCCGAGCAGCTTCAGCGTCTGCGCCCGCGCCTCTTCCAGCGAAACACCCAGAGAATTCAAGACCTGCGCGGCGATCCCCTTCTCCTCCCGCAGCAGTCCGAGGAGCAGGTGCTCGGTACCCACGTACGAATGGTTCAGCTCTCGCGCCTCGGCCATCGCGTACTCGAGCACCTTCTTCGCCCGCGAGGTGTAAGGCAGCTCCCCCAGCGCGATCGTGGCCTTCCCCTTCCGGACCGACTCCTCGACCCGCTCGTGGATCTGCTCCAGATCCACGTTCAGGTTCATGAGGACGGCGGCCGCCACGCCCTCCCCTTCCCGGATCAGCCCGAGCAGAATGTGCTCCGTGCCCACGTAGTCGTGCTGGAGTCGGATCGCCTCTTCGCGCGCCATCGCGAGCACTTTGCGGACCCGGTCCGTGAAGTTGTAATTCATGGAAGCCCTCTTAGCCGGAGACGTCGATCCCTGATATTACGCCCCTTCCGCGGCCGAATCCCCCTCGCTCGTCGGCACGTCGCCCTCGGCGGCGAGGATGCGGCGGACATAGGCTGCACGATGCAAATCGCTTTCCGTTTCCGTGAGGGTCCGCCCGGCCGCCTGCTCGAGGTGCGCGGACTGCGCATATATCATGATTTTGTTGAGCGTGTATACACTGAGTCCCGGGAGTAGTTTCATGCTCACTCCCAGCCTCACACCGCTCAACAGGTTCATGACTTCCTCGAAAGTGAGGGACCTGGCGTAGCGGAGGAGTCCGTACGCACGCCAGATCTTGTCCTCGATCACCGTGGGGGCGTCCCGCATGAGCACGGAACGGGCATCCATCTCGTACTGGATGACCCGCCCCACGATCTTCTGGAGGTGCTCGATCAGGTCTTCTTCGCTCTTTCCCAGGGTCGTCTGGTTGGAGATCTGGAAGAAGTTCCCGATCACTTCGGAGCCCTCGCCGTACAGCCCGCGGAACGTAAGGCCGACCTGGCCGATCCCCTGGAGGACCCGACCGATCTCCTTCGTCAGGACCAGGCCCGGCAGGTGGACGAAGATCGAAGCGCGGAGCCCCGTCCCGACGTTGGTCGGGCAGCTCGTCAGGTACCCGAACTCGTGATGGTAGGCGTACGGCAGGTGCGCCCCCAGCTCCTCGTCGAGCCGATCCACGAGGCGAAACGCCTCCTCCAGCCGGAGGCCGGAGAGCAGCGCTTGCAGTCGGAGATGGTCCTCCTCGTTGACCATCATCCCGACCCGCTCGTGGGCATCCATGAACAGCGCTGCACCGCGCGGCGGCGCCTCCCCGTTCTCACCGGCCATCTCCCGCGAGATCAGGTGGCGCTCGAGGAGCACTCGCCGGGACAACGCAGGTAGAGCCGCGAGGTCCAGCATCGCGCCTCCTTCGAGCGATGCGGCGCGCGACACCGCGGTGCGCACCTGCTCGAAGACCCGTTCGGCCTCCCGGTGCCGATGCCGGGGACCGAAGGCGTGACCCTGAAGGTTACGCGCCAGGCGAACCCGCGTCGAGAGGACGATGTCGGAATACGGTCCGCTCGCCTCGAGCCAGCCCAGCCCGAACCCCGGAGGGAGCGTAAGGTCCAGCGTCATGTCGCCGCCTCCAGCGCCCGGATCTGGTCACGCAGTTCTGCGGCCCGCTCGAAATCCTCGTTCGCTACCGCCTGGTCGAGCTTCCGGCGCAGCCCGCTCAGCCGCTGCTGGCGCTCGGCGTCCGTCGGATCGGGCGGCAGGTAGACCTTCCCAACGTGTTGCGTGCTTCCGTGCAACCGCCGGAGCAAGCCCCGCAGGTGACCCTCGAAGGTCACGTAGCAATGCGGGCAGCCGAGACGGCCGGTCTTCTTGAAGTCCTCCAGCCGGAGCCCGCAGAAGGCGCAGGCGCCCGCGGCCCCGCCGCCTTCGGCACCCGTCCCCTTTCCCATCTGGGCGAGGAAGTCCGACAGGGGGAACGTGCCGGTGTTGATCCCCGGCTCGAGCCCCTTCGCTTCGGCGCACTTCTCACACAGATGATACGTGCTCATCTGGTTGTCGACGATCTGTGTGAGATGAATGACCGCCTCGTTCTCGCCGCAATGGTCGCAGAGCATGGCTACCTACACCGTGTGAAAGCTCTGGAGCTTCCCTTCCCTGAGCAAGAGCACCCGGTCCGCCCGGTCGGCAAGCTCGCGATTGTGCGTGGCCAGCACGAGCGCCACTCCGTGCTCGTCGCGGATCCGGAAGAACGTATCGTGCAAACGCTCACTCGTGTGCGCGTCCAGGTTCCCACTCGGCTCGTCGGCGATGACGACCATCGGGTCGTTGGCAAGGGCGCGGGCGACCGCGACCCGTTGCTGCTCCCCTCCGCTCAGTTCCCGCGGCAGATGCTTCAACCGGCCGCCCAGCCCCACCTCGTCCAGGATCGCGCGGGCTCGCTCCTCCGCTTCCCGCCTCGGCCGCCCCGCGATGAGCATCGGCATCATCACGTTCTCCAGCGCCGTGAATTCCCTCAGCAGGTGGTGGAACTGGAAGACGAAGCCGATCCGGCGGTTGCGGATGGCCGCGAGCTCTTCGTCGGCCAGGTTCGCGAGCGACTGCCCTCCCACGATGACCTCCCCGGAGGTCGGACGGTCCAGCCCCCCTAGAAGGTGCAGCAGTGTAGATTTCCCTGCACCGCTCGCGCCAACGATCGCCACCGCCTCGCCTGGGGCTACGCGGATCTCTACCCCGTCCAATACAACGAGTTCGCTACCGTCTCCGCCGACGTACACCCGGCGCAGGGCGCGTCCCTCGAGGACCGGACGGGCCGCCTCCGGTTCCGGGACCGCAAGGTAACTCGACACGCTCGCCTCACTCATGACGGATCGCCTCCACCGGCTGGAGCCGGGAAGCCTGACGGGCCGGGTGGATCGTCGCCAGCAGGGCGATCAGGACGCTGACCACCACGATGAGCAGCAGGTCCATCGGCTCCAGCGCGACGGGAAGCGTGTCGACGAAATACACGTCCCCCGGCAGCGTGATGAACTCGTAGTGATCCAGGAGCCACACGAGCGTCAATCCTCCAGCCGTGCCGAGGGCGGTCCCGATCACACCGATCGCGAGCCCCTGCAGAAGGAAAACGCGCAATACGCGTGCATCCGTCAAGCCCATCGATTTCAGGATCCCGATCTCCTTGGTCTTGTCCCGCACGACCATGACCAGCGTGCTGACGATGTTGAAGGCCGCGACCAGGATGATCAGGGAGAGAATCACGAACAGCGCGAGTTTCTCGAGCTTGAGCGCGGAGAACAGCGTCGCGTTGAGGTCGATCCAGGTCTGCGCGTAGTACGGGAATCCCAGAGCCGTCTCGATCGCCGTCGCGACCTCCTCCGCCCGCCACGGGTCGCTCACGTTGACCGCCAGGCCGCTCACCGTGCTCGCATCGAGGCCGAGCATCTCCTGCACGGCGGCCAGCGGGGCATAGAGGTTCTGGCTGTCGTAGTCGTACATCCCGGTCGAGAACGTGCCCGTCACCTCGAACTCCCGGATCGTCGGCTGGAGGTCGCCCAGCGGACCCGTCTTGATGTTCTCGGCCGCGATGACCGTGACCACGTCGCCGGGGAGGAGGTTCATCTGGGAAGCAAGCTTGTCGCCCACGAGGATCCCGGGCAAGCCGGTCTGGGTCGGCCCCAGGGCGTACTCGCCCGACCGGATCCGCTCCTGCACGACCGTGATCGGCTTGCCCTCGGATTCGACGTCGATCCCGTAGAGGAGGCCGGCTTTCGCGTACGACCCGTTCTCCCGGACCAGCGCGACCTGGGTCATCACGAACGGCTCGGCCGCCACGACGCCCGGCGTGCCCCGCACCGGGGGCAAAAGCCTCTCGAAATTCGCGAGGCGGAAGGACTGGCCCGGCTCGAACACGTAGACGTGCGGGTTGTTGCCCAGGATCTTCTGCTGGAGATCTCGCTGCAACCCCGTGATCACCGCGATCACGGTGATGAGCGCGGTCACGCCGAGGGTGATCCCGCCGATCGCGATCGCGGTGATCAGCGAGAGGAAACGTCCCTTACGGCGCGACGCCAGATAGCGCCGGGCGATGAACCATTCCAGCCTTTTCACGATGTCGTGGCTCACTCCGGCCGCATGGTCGGGAACAGGATCACGTCTCGAATCGACGCCTGGTCGGTGAGGAGCATCGTCAGCCGGTCGATGCCGATCCCCACGCCGCCCGTAGGCGGCATCCCGTATTCCAGGGCGCGAATGTAGTCCTCGTCGTACGTCTGGGCCTCTTCGTCGCCCTGCTCGCGGAGCCGGACCTGAGCGAGGAATCGCTCCTTCTGGTCGATGGGGTCGTTCAACTCACTGAACGCGTTGGCGATCTCCCGCCCCGCCACGATCAGCTCGAAGCGCTCGACCAGCTCCGGGTCTCCCCGCTTGGGCTTCGCCAGCGGCGAGAGCTCCCGCGGAAAGTCCGTGATGAATACCGGTTGCTCCAGGTGCGGTTCCACGAGCTCCGAGAAGAGCTCGTCGATCAACTTCGGCCGGCTCATCTGGTCCACGTCCTCGACGGCGAAGGATCGGACCGCATCGCGCAACGCGCCATCATCCATCCTGCGCACGTCGAGGTTGCCGTACTCGCGCAACGCGTCGAAGTAGGACAGGCGCCGGTACGGCGGCGCGAAGTCGATCGGGACACCCTGGTACGTGACGGTCGTCGAGCCGCCCGTCACTTCGCGGACCACGGCGAGGAGCAACTCCTCGACCCGCTTCATCATGTCCTCGTAATCGGCGAAGGCTTCGTAGAACTCCAGCATCGTGAACTCGGGGTTGTGGGTCCGGTCGATCCCCTCGTTCCTGAAGTCCTTGCCGATCTCGTACACGCGCTCGAACCCGCCGACGATCAGGCGCTTGAGGTACAACTCGTCCGCGATCCGCAGGTAGAGCGGCATGTCGAGGGCGTGGTGGTGGGTCGTGAAGGGCCGGGCCGACGCCCCGCCGTAGAGGGGTTGCAGGATCGGCGTCTCGACCTCCACGTAGCCGAGATCGTCCAGGAAGCGCCGGATCGCCTTGATGAGCTTCGCCCGCGTGAAGAAGACCTCCCGCACCTCGGGGTTCACGGCAAGGTCCGCGTAGCGCTGGCGGTAACGCTGCTCGACGTCGGCGAATCCGCTGTAGACCTTCCGCTCGCCCGTCTCCGGGTCGATCTCCTCCTTCCCGAACGGCAGCGGCCGCAGCGACTTCGCCAGGAGCTGGAACGAGCGCGCCCGCACCGTGACCTCGCCCATCCGGGTCCGGAAGAGCGTCCCTTCCACGCCGATCCAGTCGCTCGGGTCCAGGAGGTCGAGGATCGAATACGCGTCCTCGCCCAGGTCGTTCTGGCGGAAGTACACCTGGATCTTTCCGCTCCGATCGGCGAGGTCGGCGAATGTCGCCTTTCCGTGCCCGCGCAGCGCCGTCAAGCGCCCCGCGACGCGGACCTGCGGACCCTCGCCATCCTCGCCGAGCGTCCCGGCCTGCTCCGCCACCTCGAACGCCTCGCGTGCGGTAGCCGTGGAATGCGTGACGTCGTACGAGTAGGCGAACGGCTCGATCCCGCGGCGCTGCAGCGCTTCCAGCTTCTCGTACCGCGTCGCGATGACGTGGCTCTTCCGCTCCCGGGTCTGCTCGTCCACTCCCTCTCCACCCATGGGGCGTCCTCCAATTCGAAACGGTTCTTCTCGACTCAAGCGACCCGCGCGCCGTACTCCTTCAGGTACGCCTCGATGAACGGGTCGAGATCCCCGTCCATCACGCGCTGCACGTCCGGGATCTTCAGCTCCGTCCTGTGGTCCGTCACCATGGTGTACGGCTGGAA
>VSDC01000134.1:0-6295 GCA_047459275.1 Gemmatimonadota bacterium | reverse complement strand
ACCCTGCGGGGCCGCCGTCGGGAGGCGGCGATTCCACGCCGGCGCGGGTTCGGCTGTCGTCGACGTCGCTGACGTTCATTGCGATAGACGATTCGGCGCAGCTGGCGGCGACGGTGGAGAACGCCAGCGGGCAGCCGGTCTCGGCAACGGTGACGTGGGAGAGCGAGGACGAGGCGGTCGCCGTGGTGAGGCCGACGGGCTGGGTGGTCGCGAAGGGGGAAGGGACGACGAACGTAGTGGCGAAGGCGGGGTCGGTGTCCGCGACGGCGACGGTGAAGGTGGACGTGAGCGGGACGCCGGCGAAGGTGACGATCACGCCGGGCACGGCCACGCTGGTTGCGCTCGAGGACTCGGTGCTGCTCACGGTGGTGGTGGAGAACGCGCATGGCGACGCGATCTCGGGGGTGACGGTGACGTGGTCGAGCACGGACGAGGAGGTGGTCGTGGTGCGGCCGAGCGGTTGGGTGGTGGCGAAGGCGGATGGCTCGGCGAAGGTCGTGGCCACGACCGGGTCGCTCGCGGATACGGCGGAGGTGGAGGTGGCGCGGGTGCCGGCGATCATCGTGCCGGACGAGGACAGAGTTTGGGTCGGTGAAGGTCGTACGGAAACGGTGACCGCGGTCGTGCAGGATAGGAACGGCCACGAGATCCCGGGCGTGGAGGTGACGTGGACGAGTCGCGACCCGGCGATTGCGACCGTGACGGATGAAGGCGTGGTGACGGGCAGGAGGCGCGGGGGCAAGACGGAGATCGTGGCCGGAGCGGGCGAGGCGTCCACCGCGATCCCGGTGGAGGTGATGGATCAGCTCTTCTACCACACCCCGAACGACGGACTCGTCATCATCGACGAGGATGGCACGGTCCGCTCGAGCTTCGGCGGCGATGTCAACAATCGGGTCGTGCAACCGGCCTGGTCTCCGGACGGGAGCAAGATCGCCTACGCCAAGCGGAGGAACATCGGCGGGACCGAGAAGACGGACATCTTCGTGTACGATGTGGGCAGCCGGTTGGACCGGCAGCTCACGGACACCGGGCTCGAGTCTGCGCCGACGTGGTCGCCGGATGGCACCAAGATCGCGTTCATCAGCCGACGGGAGCCGCTGATCACACCCGAGCTCTTCGTCATGAACGCCACGGACGGCTCGGGCGTGACGCGCTTGACCAACAACAGCAATCAGGATATCAACCCGGTCTGGGCCCCGGTCGGAAACCTGATCGCGGTGCAGCGCAACGTGAGCGGCAACTACGATATCATCGTGGTGGACGCGAACGGGGGCGGCGAGACGACCGTGGCCAATAACAGCGCTTCCGAGGTCGATCCGGCGTGGTTCCCGGACGGTTCGAGGGTGCTGTACAGACGCCTGGACTCTTCCGGCGGCGCCGGCCAATATTTCAGCGTCCGCCCGGACGGATCCGATGTGCAGAATCACAACTGGGGGAGTGCCTTGGGGGACGACAACCAGCACGCCAGCGTATCGCCGGACGGGCGTTGGCTGTCCCACAGCACCTTTGGCTTCAGCCCCACCATGGGCGCCCCCAGGTGGCACATCTACCTGCGTCTCATCGGCGGGGGCCCGAATGATTTCAGCGAGATCGACGGGGACCTCAACACCGACGTGACGATGCTCAAGTGGGCGCCGGCGCCGGAGAGCGACAAGATCGCCTACTTGCGCGGTACCGAGCGTACCTCCCTGCCGTACGACCTCATCGTGGCGAAGCTGACGACCGGCGAGAACGGCAAGATCATCGCCGTCGAGCAGACCAAGGTTGCGGAGCTCCCCGTTAACACCAACGTGCATGCCTTCGCGTGGCGCCCGCGGCCGCGGCCGTGATCCCGCCTGCGGCCGTGACGCCGCGGTCGCGGGCGTGATCCGCCCGTTCCGGCACGGGGTCGTGGTCACCTCGGTGACCACGACCCCGTCGCCATCGGGCGGTGCGCACCCTTCCGCCGTCCCAATCCCTCGATCTCCGCCCGTTCCCGAGACGTCGGGGGTTGGCCTCCAGCGATCCAGCGGATCCTGCACCCCAATCCGCCTGTCGGCCTCGGTATCCTCTCCCCGATCCAACCCACCGACAAAGGCGGGCGGCGGTTGCCTGAACGCCATTCGGACCAAATCTTTTCCATCCATGATCCCGATGGACCAGGCCCGCGTGGAGGCCCGCATCCTGGAGCGACTCCGGCGGTGGGTGGAGCACGAGACGCCCTCCGGCGACGTCTCCGCCTGCACCGCCCTCGCCGACGACATCGGCGCCGCCTTCGCCGATGCCGGCGCCGAGGTCCAGTGGGTGGACGCGCCCGAGCGCGGTCGTCACGTGGTGGCGCGGTTCCCCGGCCGCGAGCCCGGCCTCGAGCCCGTCGTCGTGCTGGGGCATCTCGACACCGTGCATCCGCGAGGCACGATCCAGGAGCGGCCGTTCCGCGTGGTCGACGGGCGCGCCGAAGGGCCGGGCACGTTCGACATGAAGGGCGGGCTCGCGATCCTGGCCGAGACGCTGCTTCTCTTTGGCGAAACCGGCGCACTCCCGCGCCGGCCGGTCGTCGTGCTCGTCACCTGCGACGAGGAGATCGGCTCGGCGACGTCGCGTCCGCTGATCGAGGCGACGGCTCGTGGGGCCGCGGCCGTGCTCGTGCTCGAGCCGCCGCTGGAGGACGGCTCGGTCAAGACGGCGCGCAAAGGGATCGCCGACTACCGCATCGTCGTCCGCGGCCGCGCCGCGCACGCGGGGCTGGAGCCCGAGAAGGGGATCAACGCGATCCTCGAGCTCTCGCACCAGATCATTCGCGCCACCGCGCTCGCCGCGCCTGAGAAGGGGACCACGATCAGCGTCGGGCGCGTGGGCGGCGGCACGGCGACGAACGTGGTGCCCGCCGAGGCCTGGGCCGACTTCGACGTGCGCTTCACGACGCTGGACGAGCAGCGCCGGGTCGACGCGGCCATGCGCGCGCTCCGACCGGTGCTCCCCGGCGCGGAAGTCCGCGTCGAGGGCGGGCGCGACCGTCCGCCGCTGGAGCGGAGCGAGGCCGTGCTCCGCCTCTACCGCCACGCCCGCGACCTCGCCGCCGAGCTCGGCTTCGAGCTGGGCGAGGGGGCGGCGGGAGGGGCGAGCGACGGGAACTTCACCGCCGCGCTCGGCGTCCCGACGCTCGACGGCCTCGGGCCGCGGGGCGGCGGCGCCCATGCGGCGGACGAGCACGTCCTGGTCGACGACCTCGTCCGCCGCGCAGCACTCTACGCACGACTTCTCGAAACGCTGTGAGCCGCGACGATTTCGAGATCCGGCCGGTCCGGACGATCGGGGAGGCGCAGCGCTGCGTCGCGCTGCAGAAGGAGATCTGGGGGCCGAGCTTCACCGAGATCGTCCCGCCAGCCATCCTGTGGGCGGCCCAGAAGCTCGGCGGCGTGACCGCCGCGGCGTACGACGTCGACGGGAATCTCGCCGGCTTCGTCTTCGGGATCACCGGCTTCGAGGACGGCCGGCTCGTCCACTGGTCCGACATGCTCGCCGTGAGACCCGACGTGCGGAACCGCGGGCTGGGCGCTCGCCTCAAGCGATACCAGCGCGATGCGCTCCTCCCCCTCGGCGTCCGGACCGTCTACTGGACCTTCGACCCGCTCGAGTCGAAGAACGCTTACCTCAATTTCGGTCGGCTCGGCGTCATCGCCCGCGAGTACCACCGCGACTTCTACGGAAGGACCGGCTCGCCGTTGCATCAGGGGATCGGCACCGACCGGCTGATCGCGGTGTGGGAGATCGCGAGCGAGCGTGTGCGCCGGCGGCTGGAAGGAGAGCCGCCGCCCTCGGCCGACGACGTCGCCGACGCGCCGCTCGTCAACGAGACGCGACCGAGCCCATGCGGGATCGAATCCCTCGAGCCCGACCTCGATCTCGATGCCCCGCGCGTCCGAATCGCGGTGCCGGCCGACATCCAGGGGCTCAAAACCCGGGCCCCCGAGCTCGCGGCGGACTGGCGCGAGAAGACGCGAGCGGCGTTCGAGGCGTACTTCGGCCGCGGCTACATGGCGGTGGAGGTCGTACGGGAAGGGGAGCGGAGCTGCTACCTCCTCGAGCGAGAGGAGCGGCCGGCCTTGACCTCGTAGAGTATGCGGTCGGCTTCCGCGATCAACTCCTCCGGCGCGGTCATCGAGGTGTTGTACGGCGCCATCCCCGCGCTCACGTTGACCTCGCCGGCGCCCATCTCGGCGAGGACCGCCTGGAAGCGCTTCCGCACGCGCTCGACGAAGATCGCCGCGCCCTCCAGATCGGAGTCGGTCAGGAGTGCCAGGAACTCGTCGCCGCCGTACCGGACCGCCAGGTTCATGGCGCGGGTCTCGACGGCGAGGACCTGGCCGAAGGCGCGCAGGACCTCGTCGCCCGCCAGGTGCCCGTGCTTGTCGTTGTATACCTTGAAGTTGTCCAGGTCGAAGATCACCAGCACGAGTTTGCGGCCCCGGCGCGCGGCGGCGAACTCGCGGGCGAGCTCGCGCTCGAGCTGGCGACGGTTCGCGAGCCCCGTCAGCGGGTCGGTCATCGAGAGGGCGTGGACCTGCTCGAAGAGCTGAGCGTTCTCGATCGCCAGCGCGGCCTGGTCCGCGAGCGAGGCGAGGAGCTCGAGGTCGCGGGCGGTGAAGGGGCGGTCGCGGTTGGCGGCAAAGAGCACGCCCAGCGGCTTGTCGCCGAACTGGAGCAGCGCCGCGGCCGTCGGCTTGTCCTCGAGGAAGGTGATGCTCTGCGGGTGGAAGTAGGGATCGGTGCTAGGCTTGAGCGTGGCGCGGGCGCGGCGCTGGCGCACGACCCAACCGGTGAAGCTGCTCTCGACGGGGAATCGCATCCCGATCACGTGGTCGGGCAGCCCGTAGGCGGCGCGAAGCTCGAGCGTCGTCCCGTCCGGCGTCAGGAGCTCGATCCCGGCGGCACGGGCGTCGAGCAGCCTGCAAGCCCACTGGCTGACCAGCTCGAGCGTGCGGTTGAGCTCCGTCGCTCCGGCGAGGGCGCGGTTGAGCTCGATGAGGGCGCGGGTGTGCGCGAGCTGGACACCCTCCTCGACCCGGCGCTCCGCATCCGCGGCCGCGAAACGGATCCGGATCGCGAGGAGCACCGCGAGGCCGACGGAGGCGATGGCCACGTGATGCATGGGCCCGGGCTGCAGCGCGGCGTCCACCGCCGCGAGACCCAGGAACAACGCGGCGCCCGGGGCGACCGCCCGGCGCAGGCGTCGCCGGATCCGGTCGGCCGCCGCCTCGGCCAGAGGATCCGATGACACGCGGTGCGCCGCGAGTCCAGCCGCGGCGAGCAGCGACCATCCGGCCAGCCAGAGGAGGTCGAACGCATCGCCCGGCGATAGCGGCGAGGGATCGGCGCCCGTTGCCGTCAGAACCGTGACGGTCAGGAACGCCGCGGCCGTCCCAGCCAGCGCCGGAACCGTGCGCCCCGGGAAGACAGGGTCGCCCCAAAGCACCAGCAGCCCGCCGAACAGGCACGAGCTCACCGCGCCGAGCTGGGCGATCACGTTGACGGCCAGAACGTCGCCGTCCACCGGCGGTCGGGTCACCAGCGGCTCGAAGACGAAGCGTGCGACCAGTAGGAACGCGGCCGTGACGATCAGCGCGCCATCGATGACGATGTCCGTCGTCCCCCGCGCCCGCGCGGGGCGCAGGGCGACGGCTGCACCGGCGCCGAACAGGGGGTGGAAGAGGAGCAGGCAATAGAAAATCGGCGATGCGAAGCTGATAGCCTTTCCGAGGAGGAGCTGCTCGATCGCCCACGACCCGTGACCGACGACGCCCGCGCCGGCCGCGCCTGCGAAGAAATACCAGGGCAGCCGCGAGGCGGTCCGGTCTCGACGCGCCGCGGTAAGGCATGCCGCAGCCGCCGCCGTCGCCGCCGCCACCAGCACGCAGTGCCCGAAAACCACCCGGGCCGGATCGGCCATGGGCACCAGCAGGTAAACCGCCGCCACGACCCCATAACATCCCGCCAGGAGACGAGTGGCGAGCACCCGCGTCACGCCATTGCCCGTTGCTGCGGCGGCGAACATCTTGACCGGCGTTGGGGTCGGTGATCCAGTGTCCATGTGCGGCTTGATGAGCTTCGGCCGGACGTCGACACCTGGGGGCGCTGGGCCGCTCCGGCGCGGTGGTAGGCCTCTATCGGGATATTATCTTCGCGTCTCGCGACGATCAAGGATTGCATTCGCATGCAGATTCGCCGAATCACGATTCAACAGATCCGGCTCCGCCTCAAGGAGCCCTTCCGGATCTCTTCCGGACTCACTCATGAACGCACCGTCCTCCTC
>VSDC01000133.1:0-6312 GCA_047459275.1 Gemmatimonadota bacterium | reverse complement strand
CGCGGGAGGCGGAGATCCTGAGGAACAACGACGTGTTCCCCTTCAGCTTCGCGCGGCAGCCGTTCTCGGCGACGCTCTCGATCTCGCTGCCGATCTTCAACGGCTTCTCGCGTGAGCGACGGCTCGAGGCGGCACGCGTGGCCGCGGACGATGCCCGGCTGCGCCTCCGGGCCGAAGAGCTGCGGCTCAAGACGGAGGTGGCCGCCGCTTACGCCACGCTCCAGGCCGCCTACCGCGCGGTGACGCTGGAGGAGCGCAACCGCGAGCTGGCAGCCGAACAGCTCGAGCTGGCCCGCGAGCGCTATCGTGTCGGAGCCATTACATTCGTCGACCTGACCGACGCCGAGACGCGCAAGTCTCGCGCGGACCGTGAATACCTGAGCGCCGTCTACGCATTCCACGAAGCGCTGGCCGCGCTGGAGACCGCAGTCGGCCAGGACCTGCGGCCGCTTGGAGGGGAGAACTGAGATGAAGAGGCGGACCAAGATCTGGATCGCGATCGGCGGCGTCGTCGGCGTCGCCGTGATCGGAGCGTTCATTGCGAACGGTGGATCCGCGGGGCCGCAGGTGCGGGTGGAGACCGCCGCTCGCCGCGACCTCGTCGCCACCGTCACGGGCAGCGGATGGGTGCGGCCTCATCGGAAGGTCGACATCCAGGCGGACATCATGGGCCGGATCACGCACCTCGCGGTCGCGGAGGGCGATTCGGTCCGGCGCGGCCAGCTCCTGCTGCGCATCGATCCGACGCAGTACGAAGCGGCCGTGGCCCGGGCGCGGGCCGTGGTCAGCGAAGCCCTGGCCCGGGAGGCGCAGGCCCGGGCCAACCTGATCCAGGCCGAGCGCGCGCTCGAGCGCGCCCGGTCGCTGGCCGCCCGCGACACCGGATTCGTCAGTCGTCAGCAGCTCGAGGATGCCGAGACCCAGGTCCTCATCCAGCGTGAGCAGCTCCGGGCCGCGGAGCACTTCGTCGCCCAGGCCCGCGCCGGCCTGCGCGAGGCGGAGAACCAGCTCGAGAAGACCTCCATCGTCTCGCCCATCGACGGCGTCGTCACCCGCCTCAACGTCGAGGAGGGCGAGACCGCGATCGTCGGCACGATGAACAACCCCGGCAGCCTCCTGCTCACGATCAGCGACCTGTCGGTCATGGAGGCCGTGGTCCGCATCGACGAGACCGACGTGCCGCACGTGTCGCTGGGCGACAGCGCGATCATCACGATCGATGCGTTCCCGCGCCAGACCTTCACGGGGAAGGTCACGGAGATCGCACACAGCTCCGTGCGGCCGCCCGAGAGCCAGACCAGCACCGGACCCGGCGGCCAGACCCAGGCCGTCGACTTCGAGGTCGTCATCCGCCTCGACAACCCGCCGCCGCGGCTGCGGCCGGACCTGTCCGCCACGGCCGAGATCGTCACCGACGTGCGTCCAGGCGCCCTCTCGATCCCGATCATCGCCCTCACGGTCCGGAGCCGCGAGGGGCTCGAGGCCCTGCCGCAGGAGAGCCCCGAGGCCAGCGAGGCGGCCGCGAGCCTCGAGAAGAGCAGCGACGTCGAGGGCGTCTTCGTCGTGCGAGGCGGTGTCGCCCGGTTCGTGCCCGTCGAGGTCGGGATCGCCGGAGCCGAGCACTTCGAGGTCATTCGTGGCATCGCCGAGGGAGATTCGGTCGTCGCCGGACCGTACGAGGTCATTCGCAACCTGACCGACGGTTCGCCGATCCGGATCCTCGGCGCGCAAACCAACGTTTCCCGTTCATCGTCGGAGGATCAGGAATGATCGCCCAGCAGGTGATCCGCACCGTCGGGCTGACCAAGGAATACGTTCTCGGTTCTGAGATCGTCCGTGCGCTGCGCGGCGTCGACCTCCTGGTCGAACGGAACGAGTACGTGGCGATCATGGGCCCCTCGGGATCCGGTAAGTCCACGCTCATGAACCTGATCGGGTGCCTCGACACGCCGACTTCGGGCGAGTACTGGCTGAACGGCAAGCTCGTCTCGGAGCTCTCGGACGATGAGCTGGCCCGGATCCGGAACAAGGAGATCGGCTTCGTCTTCCAGACGTTCAACCTGCTGCCGCGCGCGACGGCGCTGCACAACGTCGAGCTGCCGCT
This sequence comes from Gemmatimonadota bacterium, assembly GCA_047459275.1. Classification (GTDB taxonomy): domain Bacteria; phylum Gemmatimonadota; class Gemmatimonadetes; order Longimicrobiales; family RSA9; genus CALBZE01. The sequence goes on along the minus strand of VSDC01000133.1, from coordinate 4,208 downwards.
CATCTACGCCGGGGTCCCGGCCAAGGAGCGCCGCGAGCGGGCCGCCCACGCCCTCGAGCGCGTGGGCCTGGCCCAGCGCATGGACCACAAGCCGAGCGAGCTGTCCGGCGGTCAGCGCCAGCGCGTGGCGATCGCCCGGGCGCTCATCAACAACCCGGCGATCCTGCTGGCCGACGAGCCGACGGGGAACCTCGACAGCAAGACGAGCGAGGAGATCATGGAACTCTTCGGCGAGCTGCACGCCGACGGGCAGACGATCATCCTGGTCACCCACGAGAACGACATCGCCGCCCACGCGCACCGCGTGGTCACGCTGCGCGACGGGCTGATCGAGAGCGACGTGGTTCGCGGCGCCGCCGTCGTCTGACCATGCTCTTCACCGAAGGGATCAAACTGGCCCTCCAGCAGATCCGGGCGCAGAAGCTCAAGAGCTTCTTCGCCGTGATCGGCGTGGTCATCGGCGTCATGTTCCTCATGACGGTCGTCACCGTCATCGAGGGGATGAACCGGTACATGGAGGAGGACTTCGCGCGGACCATCTACGGGCTGAACACGATCACGCTCAGCCGGTGGCCCGAAGTCCAGATCAATACCTCCGCCGAGCAATGGCGGGAGTGGGTCCGGCGGCCGAGGCTCACGTTCGAGGATGCGGACGCGATCCGCGAGCAGCTCGACGTGCCCGCGCTGGTCGCCGTGGAGAGCGGCGGCGGCGGCCGCGTCGCCGCCGAGGACGGCACCGAGATCGAGAACGTCTGGCTCACGACCGCGTCCGCGGATTACTTCCGGATCCGTGAGCTGAAGATCGCCCGCGGCCGGGCGTTCACCGCGCCGGAGGACCGCATCGGTGCGCCGGTCGTGATCCTCGGCCACGAAGCCGCGCAGAAGCTGTTCGGCGACCGCGACCCGCTCGGCCGCATCGTCAAGATCGCCGGCCACCGGTTCCGGGTGATCGGCGTCCTGGAGAAGCAGGGTACGCTCTTCGGGATGTCGCTCGACAACCGCGCGATCGCGCCGTCCCGCTCGATGCTGGCGCGGGTGACGGCTCCGCACGGCGTCGTGGACGACATCCTGATCCGCGTCCACGACCCCAAGGACATGCAGCGGGCCCTCATGGAGGTCGAGGCGATCATGCGCGTCCGGCACCGACTGCGGCCGGACCAGCCGAACGACTTCGCCCTCGACACCGCCGACGACTCCATGGCGTTCTGGACGCGCATCAGTCGCATCCTCTACCTCGCGTTCCCGACGCTGGTGGGGATCGCGCTCGTCGTCGGCGGGATGGTCATCATGAACATCATGCTCGTGTCCGTCATGGAGCGGACGCGCGAGATCGGGATGCGCAAGGCGATCGGCGCGCGTCGGCGCGACATCATCGTCCAGGTCCTGGTCGAATCGGCGACCCTCTCGGGCTTCGGCGCCCTGATCGGGATCGGGATAGGGATCGCGCTCGCCAAGATCGTGGACGCCGTCTCGCCGCTCCCCGCCTCGGTCTCGCCCGTCTGGATCGTGGTGTCGATCGTGCTCGGCGCCGGCGTCGGGATCGTCGCCGGGCTCTACCCCGCGTCGCGAGCGGCCAAGCTCGACCCGGTCGTCGCGCTCCGCTACGAGTGAGTCATGCGCATAGAGAGTTTCCTCGAAGGGATGCAGCTCGCGGTCGACCAGCTCCGCGCCAACAAGTTCCGGTCGGCCCTGACGATCCTCGGCATCGTCGTCGGGGTGTCGACCGTGGTCGCGATCAGCGCGGTCATCTCCGGGATCCGCGGGAGCATCCTGGAGTCGATCGAGGCGGCGGGGCCGAAGAACTTCATGGTCTCGCGCTTCGACTTCAACGACGTCCAGATCGTGAGCGACGGCAGCCGCCCGGCGTGGATGGACAACGATCCCATCACGGTCGAGGAGATCCGGGGGATCGAGAAGCTGGATGCGGTGCGCGCCGCCGTCGTGGACGGCGGCCTCAGCCGCGACATCAGCGCCGGAAACCGGCGGCTCACCTCCGTCCATGTCTCCGCCACGAGCGTCGGCTGGAGGGACTACACTCGGGGGACGCTGGTCGCGGGACGGGACTTCCTCCCCGCCGACGTCGCCGCCTCGCGCCCCGTCGCCGTCGTCTCGGCTCCGCTCGCCCGGGAGCTGTTCGACGACCTCGATCCGCTCGGGCGCACGATCCGGATTCGCGGTCACGCGTTCCGCATCATCGGCGTCTACGAGCTCGCGGAGAACATCTTCAGCAGCGCGAACAAGTACTTCGCGGTCGTGCCCTACACCGCCGCGCTCAAGTACCTCGGGCTCGACCCTGACTGGCTCTCCGCGCTGGTCGTCACCGCCGACCACGCGACCCAGGACGAGGCGATCGACCAGGTCATCACGTACCTGCGGTCCACTCGGAAGCTCCGGCCCTCGCAGCAGAACAACTTCGCCATCATCCGCCAGGAGGAGATGGTCCGCACCTTCAATCGCATCACGGGCGTGTTCTTCGTGGTGATGATCGCTCTCTCCTCGGTCGGGCTGATGGTGGGCGGCGTGGGCGTGATCGGGATCATGACGATCGCCGTCACGGAGCGGACCCGGGAGATCGGGATCCGCAAGGCCGTCGGCGCGACCCGGGGCGAGATCCTCTGGCAGTTCCTCGTCGAGTCCGCGACGGTCACCCTCATCGGCGGCGCCATCGGCCTGGCCATCGGGGGCGGACTCGCCGGCGTCGTGGCCGCGATCTCGCCGATCCCCGCGGTCGTGCCGCTCTGGGCCGTCGTCGCCGCGCTCATCATGGCGGCCGGCGCCGGGATCGTCTTCGGCCTCTGGCCCGCGTGGCGCGCCGCGCGGATGGACCCCGTCGTCGCGCTTCGCTACGAATGAGCGAGGGTGTTCCGGTGTCCGGGATCGATTGCGTCGCCCCGCCCGGCGGACCGGCCGGGGCGGAGCCGGTCGTGGACCTCCTCGCCATCATGGCGCACCCGGACGACGCCGAGCTCCTCTGCGGCGGCACGCTGATCCGCGCTGCCGACCAGGGATACCGGACCGGCGTCCTGGACCTGACGGCGGGAGAGAGCGGGACGTGGGGCGACGCGGCGCGGCGGCGCGAGGAGGCCGCCCGGGCCGCCCGCATCCTGGGACTCGCCGTCCGCGCGAACGCGGGGCTCCCGGACGCGGCGCTCGAGAACACGCCCGAAACTCGCTGGATCGTCGCTCGCCACATCCGGGCGCTCCGCCCCCGCGTCGTGATCCTCCACTGGCCCGAAGGGCGCCACCCGGACCACCGCGTCGCCAGCCAGCTCGGATACGACGCCTGCTTCCTCGCGGGGCTCCGCCGCGCGCCGATCGAGGGTGAGCCGCACCGCCCGCACAAGGTCCTCTTCGCCCTCGCCTACCGCGAGGACCCGGTCAAACCCTCCTTCGTCGTCGACATCACCGACCAGTTCGAGCGGAAGCTCGAAGCGATCTTCGCCTACGGCTCCCAGTTCGAGGGGAAGACGGCGATGGGCGAGGTGTTCGGCGGCGAACGGCCGCTACGGGAGCAACTCCGGGCGCACGCGGCCCACTACGGCTCCCTCATCCGCCGGCCGTACGGCGAGCCCTTCGTCACCCGGGAGACGCTCCGCGTCGACGACGTAGTCTCCCTCGACGTGCGCAGCTTCTGACCGGTCCGCGATGGGCCCCGCGGCTCGTCTGCGCCGAGCCAGCCCGCGGCAGCGCCAGAACTCCGAGCGCGAGAACTCGCTAGCACTCGATGCGGTCCCGAAGGAGAGGAGGATCTCCGCGCCCTCGGGGCCGAGGCGAGCTGTATGAGGACTTTCGTCCGAGGGCGCGGATTCGTGGGATGCAGCTCTGTACCAGTCCAGGTGGGCTCGAAAGAAACCTGTGTGATACCGGCCGCCGGCGCACAGTGCAAGAGCCGGTCCGCCCCACGGCACTCAACGCGGCCTACTGCAACGCGTTGCGCTCTCGCGGGTTACCATTTTCGGTGAATAAAGATTCACCGCAATTTCGTACCAGCCGTGCCCCAGCGGTGTCCCAGGAATGTCCCAATGGGACAGTCCTGCCGGGGCGGGTTCAGGCGGCGCAGGTGACCTCGATCAGCAAGCGGCGCCAGCTCGGCACCTCGGGCCCCCGCACGCGAATCGCCCGCGCGGTGGCGCGTCCCCCCTTCAGCATCCAAGGCGCGAGCCACTTCTCGATCTCGGGCGGGAGGTGGCCGACGGGCTCGCCGCTCG
>VSDC01000132.1:0-6314 GCA_047459275.1 Gemmatimonadota bacterium | reverse complement strand
CGAGCCGGAGGAGTTCATGGAGTTCCTCCGGATCGACCTGTTCCAGGACGAGATCTTCGTTTTCACGCCCAAGGGGGACGTGAAGCAACTCCCGAAGGGCGCGACGCCGATCGACTTCGCCTTCGCGGTGCACACGGAGGTCGGGCTGCGTTGCGCGGGCGCGCGGGTCAACGGCCGCATCGTCGCCCTCGCCCGGGAGCTGAAGAACGGCGACACGGTCGAGATCATCACGGATCCGAAGCAGCGTCCGTCGCGGGACTGGCTCGCCTTCGTGAAGACGGCGCGGGCGCGGCAGAAGATCCGGCAATGGATCCGGCAGGAGGAGTTCGAGTCGTCGCTCGCCCTCGGCCGGGAGCTGTTCGAGCGGGAGCTGAAGAAGCTGCGGAAGGAGCGCCCGTCGCAGGAGGCGATCGACCGGGCGGTCGAGGCGCTGGGGCAGGCGAGCTTCGACCACCTCCTCGCCGCGCTCGGCAGGGGCGACATCGGGCTCTCGGCGATCCTGAAGGAGCTGTACCCGGGCGAGGAGCCCGTGGCGCCACGGCCGCCGACGGCGTTCGAGCGCCTCGTCGAACGGGTCCGGGGCGGCGGCCGCGGCGTCCGCATCCAGGGGCTCGACAACCTGATGGTGCGGTACTCCCAGTGCTGCCAGCCGGTCCCCGGCGACAGCGTCGTCGGCTACATCACCCGCGGCCGCGGGATCTCGATCCATCGCACCGACTGCCCCAACATCCTCAACCTGAGCGACCACCCGGAGCGGCGGATCGAGATCGAGTGGGAGGCCGAGGCGGGCGACCGCTTCTTCGTCCGCCTCGTCATCGAGGGCGACGACCGCCGCGGCCTCCTCTCCGAGATCGCGACGGCGATCACGAACACCGGGACCAACATCGGCTCGGCGGAGATCAAGGCCGTCGAAGGCGGGATGACCGGCTCCTTCGTCGTCGAAGTCGAGAACCTGACCCACCTCAAGAAGGTCATGAGGGCGATCCGGGGCGTCCCCGGCGTGCTCTCCGTCGAGCGGCGGGAGCACTTCTCGGAGACGGACCTGGAGTTGGAGTAGGGACCGCCCGGGAATTCCTTCCTCAGAACAGACGCCGGTAGAGATCGGACTGGATGAGACCGTCCGGATCGTGGCGTCGCTTCAGCTCCCGGAATCGCTCGAGACAGTCGGACGGCAGGAAGCGGTCGGGGGCGCCGCGCTCCAGCGTGGCGTCCTTGGCGAAGTAGAAGCGCCCGCCGGCGGCGATCACCATCTCGTCCATCTCCCGGAGCACCGCTTTGAACGCGGCCTGGTTGCGCCTCGTCGCGGGGAAGTCCAGGGCGAGAGAGTAGCCGTCGACCGCGTAGCGGATCAGGAACGGGTCTTCCCGGTGACGCTTCATGACGGCGAGGAATGGCGGAAAGCCGCGGTACCGGGGCAGGTCGAGAAGCGCCGCGAGGACGCGCCGGGCCTGTGCGGCCGGGACGAACGCCTGGTACTGGATCAGTCCGCCGCGCCCGTAGCTGCGCTGCCAGTCCGGGACGGCGTCGAGGAGGAAAGAGTAGGCGGCCAGCGGCCAGGGCTCGGGCTCCGGCGATCGGTGCGAGCGCCGGTCGACGGCGTACTTGACCGCGTTGACCAGCCGCATCCCGACGCGGTTCGTGAACGGCCGCATGAGTCGCCACATGTGGGACCTCGGCAGGACGCGGATCAACCCTCGGGGCGCGAGTTGGTACTCGGGCCGGAGCGTGTGGGCCGCGGCGCCGCGATCCGCGCTCCCGGTCTCGTAATCGGCCCGGTGGATGATCCCGCGGCCGAGCCGGTCGCCCCGGGCGAAGCCGTCCAGCCAGGCGACGAGGTAGTCGGCGTCCTCGGCGTTGGCCTCGAACACGTCGAACGCCTCCGACAGGTTCCGCGTCGGGAACGCCCGGACGACGACGTTCCCGGTCTCGACCTTCTTCAACTGCAGCCGCAGGCGCGTGAAGTAGCCGAGCATGCCGAACCCGCCGATCGCGGCGTGGAACAGGTCGGCGTTGCGGGTGCGGTCGCAGACGAGGCGTTCGCCCGTCGGGAGGACGATCTCGAACTCCAGGACGTGGTCGCCGAAGCAGCCGGCCTTCCAGTGGTTCTTGCCGTGGACGTTCATGGCCGCGGCGCCGCCGACCGTGACCGTGGCCGTGCCCGGGACGACGGGCGGCCACCAGCCGTCGGGGAGCACGCGGGTCCACAGGTCGTGGATCGTGACGCCGGGCTCGACGTCGATGATCCCTCGCTCCGGGTCCCACGCGAGGATGGAGCGGAGCCGGCCGAAGTCGACGACGACTCCGCCCGTGGCGAGCGCGGCGTCGCCGTAGCTGCGGCCCGCGCCGCGGAACGCGACCGGACGGCCTTGCCGGCGGGCCGCATCGAGCGCCTCCTCGACTGCCTCCCACGTGTCCGGCCGGTACACGATCGCCTCGCCCGAGAGCGCGCCGCCCCAGGAGGCGAGGCGCTCGATGTGGCCGGCGCCGGAGCGGGTGGCGGTCCGATCCACCGGGGCAGGGGCCGCGAGCTTCATACCACCTTCCATCGCACCCATCAGATCCTCAACCTGGCCAGGAGCCGCGAGGGAATGGCCCGGACGACGAGGCTGACCCAGCGCCAGCGCTCGGGGATGTAGGCCACGGCGCGGCCTCGGGCGGCGGCGCGGAGGATCAGCTCCGCCGCGCGATCCGCCGATACGACGCCGCGCAGCCCGGGCAGCCCCGCCGTCATCGGCGTGTCCACGAACCCGGGCTTCACGGTCACGACCCTGACGCCGTCGTACAGGAGCCGGTGGCGGAGCGACTCGAGGTAATTCGCGAGTCCCGCCTTGGACGCCGCGTACGCGGGGTTGCCGCCGCGCCCGCGGTCGCCGGCCACCGATCCGATCCCGACGATCGTGCCGCCGCCCCGACGGCGGAACCGGTCCGCGGCCTCGTTAAGCCACGCCACCGCGCCGATCAGGTTGATCTCGAGGGTCTCCCGGTCGGCCGCCGAGTCGTAATCCTCCCACCCGATCCTGGGCATTACGCCTGCCGCGTAGACGACCAGCTCGAGGGGGCCGAGGTCGTCCTCGATGCGGCCGAACAGATCGGGAATCTCGTCGACCTCGCGGACGTCGTGGGCGTAGGCGCGGGCGCAGCCGGGGCCGAATCGTTCCTCGAGCTCGGCGATGCGGGCGTTCAGCAACTCCCCGCGCCTCGCGACGAGGGCGACCCGCGTACCCTGCGCGCCGAGGCGGTTCGCGAGCGCCGCTCCGATCCCCGAGGAGGCGCCGATCACCACCGCGGTCCGCCAGCGCGTCGCCTTCGAGGGCCTGGATGCCCGGGGGTGCGCTCTTGCGTCCGGGAGCCTCGATGCTTTCGGGGCCGGTTGCGTTTCGGGGGGCCGTATCGCCGCCGGGGCCGCTTGCGCTCCCAGGGCCTCAGCCGGTTCCCGACCGAGCGTCGACGATGACGTCATGGGACCTCAACCGAGGACGTAGATGATCATCACGGCCGCGGCGCCCCAGAGCAGCACGCTCGCGAGGAGCGGCCGATCGGTCAGGAGCGCTTCTTCGGGCCGTCCGCCGCCGTTCTGGTGGTACACCAGGTAAAGATACCGGAAAATACCGAAGACGACGAAGGGGATCGTGTAGGCCAGTCGCTCGGTCCCGAAGTGTGCGCGCGTCGATTCGGCGATGGTGTACAGCGCATACGTCCCCACCGTCACCGCGGCGAGGATCGCGATCAACTGGTCGACGAGGAGCGTGCTGTACGAGGCGAGGATCGGGCGGTGAGCCGCGGGATCCGCGACCGAGACCAGCTCGTGGCGCCGCTTCCCCGCGGCCAGGAAGAGGGCGAGGAAGAAAGTGCAGAGCAGCAGCCACGGCGAGATCGCCACGTCGAGCGCCTCCGCGCCACCGATCCCGCGCAGCACGAAGCCGGCCGCGATCAGGAAGATGTCCAGGAGCACGACGTGCTTCCAGAACAGCGTGTAGCCGACGTTGATCAGCAGATAGGTCCCGCACACGACGGCGAAGCCGATGTCCAGCCAGACGGCGGCCGCGACGGCTGCCGGCACGAGGAGCGCCAGCGCGCCCACCGCGGCGCCGGGCGACAGTTCTCCCGAAGCCAGCGGGCGCGTCCGCTTTCGCGGATGAAGACGGTCGGCCTCCCGGTCGACGAGGTCGTTGAAGAGGTAGACCGCCCCGGCGATCGCGCAAAAGATCAGGAACGCGGCCGCGGCCCGGAACCCGTTCGCGGGGTCCAGCAGCCGCTCGGCGAAGACGAGCGGCGCGACCACGACCAGGTTCTTGAGCCACTGCCGGGGACGCAGGGACCGCCAGATCAGCCCGATCGTACCAAGGCGCCGGGAGGCCTCCGGGGCACGGGCGGCGGGTTCGCCGCGCGGGGTCTGCGAGACCGTCGTCGTCATGGCTCGTGCACGAATCGGACGACGTACGGGATGCCGGTGCGACGGAACTCGAACCCGTCGACCGTGATCCGCTCCTCGCCTCGCTCCCACGCCTCGAGGACGGCGGGGAGTACGGGCTCCGCCGGGTCGAACTGGCCGAGTTCGACGAAATCCGGCCGGACTTCGCGCAGGTAGAGATCGAAGCGGCGCAGCCCGGTCTCGGGGTCCAGGTAGCGGCCGAAATCGGCGCCGGTCCGGCCGTCCAGGCTCAGGATGCGGACGGAGCCGTCGTCGGCGAGGAAGTAGCGGACCTGGACCTCGGTGACGGCGACGGAGACGGGGCGGGGGTCCGCGGCGGTCACGCCCAGCTCCCGCAGGTAGCGCTCGGTGAACGCCGGCCGTTCCCGGACCGCCGCGGCGACCTGGCCGTGCGGGTGGCCGATCGGGGCGCCGCGCCGCCGGTACGCATCCGCGGCGTAGAACGCGGCCAGCCACAGAAGGCACGCGACGGCGCCCGGCACGGCGGTGCGGGACCATCCCTCGCGCCGCAGGCGTCGGAAGACCAGCACGAGCGTCCCGCTCCCCGCGCCGAAGACGAACGGGTAGAACGGAAGCCAGTACCGGCTGGCGTGGGCCGCGCCGGCGACGAACGTGTAGAAGACCAGCAGCGCGGCCGTGAGCACGAGCGTGAACTCGACGGGCGCGCGCCAGGGCTCGGGAGCGGGCCGCGCATCGCCCTCGCGGGTCGGGCCGGCGTCACCTTCGCGGACCGCGCCCGCCCGGTCCCCGCCACCGGCCGACGCGAGCCGACGCGAGAGTCCGAACACGAGGCCCAGAGTGAACGGCAGGTACCCGAGCAGGAGGACGACCGACCGGAGGTCGGCGTGGAGCGGCCCGATCCGGACGCTGGCCCTGAGCCCCGTCGCCAGCCGGGCCACCGCGGAGTCCGGGATCGGCGACCCCGTTGCGTACAGGTTCGCCAGGACGGTGCCGGCCACGCCCACGGCCGCGCCGGCGAGGATCCCGAGCGCCAGCCGCGGTCTGCCGCGGTCGCGCACGGCCAGGTATCCGGCGAGGAGCGTGACGAAGATCAGCCCCTCGGGGCGCGTGAGCGTCGCCGTCGCCGAGAGGGCGAAGGCCGCGGCGAGCAGTCCGCGCTCCGACCGGGTGGGGGACGCCGTGTGCGTCGGGCTGCCCTCGCGCGGGGCGCCGGACGCCAGGGCCGGCGCGCCCTCGCCCCGGGGAACGAACACCACCGCGAAGAGGAGCACGAGCTGGAGCGCGAAGAAGCTCGCCTCCATCCCGCCGGTCGCGTTCCGGAAGATCCCCGGGCTCAGCGCGTAGGCCGACGCCGCGAGGAGGCCGGCCGCGCGGTCGCCGTAGAGCCGCGACCAGCACGCCGCCATGGCCACGGCCGTGCCGTACCACGCGGCGAAGCACACGACCTTCACCGCCCACGCGACCGCCGCGGGGTCCAGGACGCGGAAGAATCCGGCCAGGAGCAGCGTCCAGAGCAGGCTCGTTGACGCGCCGACGGGCTCGCCCGGGTTGTACTCGAACGGCCGGCCCTGCGCGAACAGCTCCGCGATTCGGAGGTGGATGACCGCGTCTCCGCCCCAGGCGGGCACCCACGGGTGCATCGTTACCAGGGCGAGCGCGCAGACTCCGCCGACCACCACCCACGCGGGGGGCGATGGCGTCCGTGACTCGGCTCTCCTGTCGATTGGCCCCTGCTCGAGGAAGGAACGTCGCTCAGCGAGCTGGGCTCCGTCGTTCATAACCCTCGTGCACCGAAGAACTATGACTACGGCGGTGGCCAACTTACCGGGGGGGGGACGCCGGCAAGCCGCTCGTTGGCGCTCGTGGAAAAAACGTCCGAGTTCGCGGGTGTCGGACAGCAAAGGGTGGGCCGGGTGAATGG
>VSDC01000131.1:0-6315 GCA_047459275.1 Gemmatimonadota bacterium | reverse complement strand
TTCGACGGCGGCATGTACCTCACCATCTACCTCAGCCCGCGGCACTACCATCGGATCCATGCGCCGTGCGAGGGGACGATCGGCCACGCGCGCTACATCCCGGGCGCGCTCTTCCCCGTCAACGCGCCGGCAGTGGCGCACATCCCGGACCTCTTCGCCCGGAACGAGCGCCTGGTCTGCCACATCGATGGCCCCCTGGGGCGGGTCGCCGTGGTGGCGGTGGGCGCGTACAACGTGGGACGGATCTCGGCCGCGTTCGACCCCGCCTGGTGCGCCGGCCCCGGCGAGACGCGCTGGGTCACGAACCGGAAGCCGCCCGCCGAGGAGCTTCGCCGCTACGACCCGCCCATCCCGGTGGCCGTGGGCGACGAGATCATGGCTTTCCACCTGGGCTCGACCGTCATCCTCCTCTTCGAGCCCGGCCGGGCGAATCTGCTGCCGGAGCTGCGCAGCGGGATGGAGATCCGCCTGGGGACGCCGGTCGCGGTCGCGCCCGCCGGGCGCTGAAACGCCGAGACGCGGCCTACCCTACCACCGCGATCGCCTCGATCTCGACCCGGGCGTCCCTCGGGAGCCGCGCGACCTCCACGGTCGAGCGCGCCGGCCGGTGGTCGCCGAAGTAGCGGGCGTAGACCTCGTTCATCGCGGAGAAGTCGTTCATGTCCTTGAGGAAGACGGTCGTCTTCACGACCGAGGAAAGGGATGCGCCCGCGGCCTCCAGGACGGCCTTGATGTTCTCGAGGACGCGCTCGGTCTGGGCGGCGACGTCGCCTTCGACCATCTGCATCGTCTTCGGATCGAGGGGGATCTGCCCCGCCGTAAAGACCAGGTTCCCCGCGACGATCGCCTGGCTGTAGGGCCCGATCGCCGCCGGCGCGCCGTCCGTGTGCACGTTCTTCAGCTCCACCGTACCGCCTCCTCCGAATTCGTTCACGCGTTCTGGTGTTGCAGGATCGTGGCTCGCAGCTCGTCGGGCGAGACCGTGGCGACGCCGGCCTTGCCGACCTCGATCCCGGCGGCGTGGTTCGCCAGGACAGCCGCCTCCGCCGGGCTCGCGCCCGCGCCGAGCGCCGTGGCGACGACCGCGGTCACCGTATCGCCCGCGCCGGAGACGTCGTAGACCGACCGGGCCACCGTCGGCACGCGAACGTACTCGCCGTCCTCCGTCAGCAACGCCATCCCGCCCTCGCCCAGCGTGACCAGCAGGTGCGCGCAACCGAGCCGCCCCCGGACGCTCTCCATCCACTCCGGGTCGTCGGCGTGGACGGGGGCCTGGAGCGCGGTGGACAGCTCGAGGAGGTTCGGCTTGAAGACCGTGGCGCCGCCGTACGCGAAGAAGTTCCGGAACTTCGGATCGACCACGACGGGGATCCCGCGCCGGTTCGCGCTGGACAGCGCGGCGTCGATGACCTGCGGCGTGAGGACGCCCTTGTTGTAGTCCTCGAGGACGAGGGCGTGGGCGCCGTCGACGAGCCTCTCGATGGCCGCCGAGATCTCCGCGGCGCAGGCCGCGTCGATGTCGTCTTCGACCTCGACGTCGTAGCGGGCGACCTGGTAGTGCCGCACCAGGACGCGGGTCTTGACGGTGGTCGGCCGACCCTCGACCGGGAGCACGCCCTCGTCGCCGATCCCGGCAGAGGCGAGCGCCTCGCGCAGCCGCTCGCCGGAGCGGTCCGTGCCGATGCATCCGACCACGTCGCAAGCCGCGCCGAGCGCGACCACGTTGCTCGCGACGTTCGCCGCGCCCCCGAGCGCGACCCACTCTTCCGCAACCTTTACCACGGGAACGGGCGCCTCCGGCGAGATGCGCGATGCACTGCCGCGAAGGTAGACGTCGAGCATGAGGTCGCCGACGACGACCACGCGCACGTCACGAAAGGCCTCGAGCAGCGCGTCCAGGCGCCCGGGCGATATGCGATTCACGACCTGGGAAACCGAAAGAGGGCACAGAACTTTCGTCTCCGGACCCTCCGGAGCCGTTCGAACGCCGGAAAGTACCGCGGGGCCGGACCCTTGTAAAGCGCCCGGCACCGCGCTTCGCTGGACGCGATGGGCAGATTCGTCGCCGCGATCGATACCTGGATGCGCAACGCAGCGCTCGGCGTGCAGGAGTATTTCGTCCTGGGCCAGCGGGCGGTGCGCTTCGTGGCGGCCCGCCCTTTCTACGCCGCCGACGTCGTGGTGCAGATGGACCGGATCGGCGTCGGCTCCATCCCCATCATCCTCCTGACCGGTCTCTTCACCGGGATGGTCCTCGCCCTCCAGAGCTCGGTCGAGCTCGGGCGCTTCGGCGCGGAGATCTATCTCGGGAACCTGGTCGGCGCGTCGATGGTGAGGGAGCTGGGCCCCGTGCTCTCCGCTCTCATGGTGGCCGGGCGCGCGAGCTCGGGGATCGCGGCGGAGCTCGGGTCGATGCGGGTGACCGAGCAGATCGACGCCATGGAGAGCATGGGCACGGACCCGATCAAGAAGCTGGTCACGCCGCGGCTCCTGGCTGGCATCACCATGCTCCCCCTGCTCACGATCGTGGCCGACACGATCGGGATCATCGGCGGACTGGTGATCGCCGTGTTCCGGGTCGACCTCCCGGCCGACATCTACCTGCGCGGCGTCTGGCAGACCTTCGCCTCATCAGGTTACGCCTTCGGCTTCTTCCCCCGCGACTTCATCAGCGGACTCCTGAAGCCGGTCGTGTTCGGGGCCATCATCGCTCTGACCGGCGCGTACTACGGCCTCAACGCCACCGGCGGGACGGAGGGCGTCGGCATGGCGACGACGCGCGCCGTGGTCACGGCCTCGATCATGATCCTCGGGACCGACTACTTTCTGACCCAGCTCCTCCTGGTCGTCCTGCCACCGCCGGGGTTATGAGCGCGGTTCGCGGCCCCCTTCCCGAGATCCGGCGCGAACTGGAGGAGCCCAACCGGCCGACGCCGCGAGGGGACTGCTCAAAACCCGTCGTCATCGAGCTGGACGACGTCTGGCTCTCGTTCGACCGGCCGGTGCTCCGGGGTGTGAACCTCGTCGTCCACGAGGGAGAGACGGTGGTGGTGCTCGGCGAGTCCGGGAGCGGGAAGTCGACGATCCTCAAGCTGATCATGCGCCTCCTCGTCCCGGACCGGGGGCGGGTGTGCGTCTTCGGCCGGGACATCGTGGGGCTCGACTTCGAGGACGCACTCGAGATCCGCAAGCACATCGGGATGGTGTTCCAGTACGCCGCGCTCTTCGACTCGCTCACCGTCTACGAGAACGTGGCGTACCCGCTCCGCGAGAACACCGATCTCTCCGAGGAAGCGATCTACCCCGTCGTTCGCGAGCGGCTGGAGTTCGTGAACCTCGACCCGGATCGGGTGATGTCGCAGCTCCCGGGCGAGCTGTCCGGCGGGATGCGGAAGCGGGTGGGGATCGCGCGCGCCATCGCCACGAACCCCGACATCATCCTGTACGACGAGCCGACGGCGGGGCTCGACCCTCTCGCGGTGGACGCGATCGTCGACCTGACGCGGAAGCTGCAGCGCGAGCTGGGCGTCACCTCCATCGTCGTCACCCACGACATCCGCGCCGGTTTTCGCGTGGCCGACCGCGTGGACCTGCTCCGGGAAGGACGCATCGTCTTCGAGGGGACGCCCGAGCAGATGATCGCGGCCGACGACCCCTACATCCGCGCGTTCCTGGGCTGAGCCGTGGTGAAGCGATCGATCCGGAGCGTCCGGCTCGAATGGAGCCAGGTCCGCGTGGGCGTCTTCCTCATCGTCGCCCTCTCGCTCCTGGCCTACGCCATATACCGGGTGGGCGACCTATTCGACGTCTTCGCCGATCGCTACACGATCGTCACGCTCGTGACCCGCGCCGACGGGCTCCTCGTGGGCGCACCCGTCACCCTCGCCGGCCAGCGCGTCGGCCAGGTGGAGTCCATCGACTTCCTCCCCCTCGACGGCCGCCCCGAGAACCTGAGCATCGAGCTGTCCATCAACGAGAACATCCGCGAGTACGTCCGGGCCGACTCCTACGCCCGCGTCCGGACGCAGGGGTTGCTCGGCGACCGCTACGTCGACATCGCGCCCGGCTCGCCCGAGGCGCCCATCGTCCAGCCCGGGGACACGATCCCCGGGATCGACCCCATCGACATGGAAGAGGTGCTGGCCACGGCCAACACCTCGCTCATGCAGCTCCAGGCGCTGGCCAGCGACCTCCGGGCGATCACCGGCACGATCCTCGCCGGGGAAGGCACGCTCGGGCGGCTCCTGCTCGAGGATGCCCTGTACGTGCAGATGGTCGCCGCGACCGGCGAACTCCAGGTGCTCCTCGCCGAGATCCGCGAGAGCGACGGCACGCTGGGACGCCTGGTGCGCGACCCCGAGCTCTACGATCGGCTCGTCGGCGCCATTGCCAGGGTCGACTCCTTGACCGCGATCGCCCTCAACGGCGGAGGGACGATCGGGCGCCTGCTCCGCGACGACGCGATCTACCAGGGCGTGCTGGGCGTGATCGGCCGGGCCGATACGACCATCGCCGGGTTGGGAGAGACGCTGGGCGAGCTCGTGAACGGCGAGGGGACGCTCCGGCGGCTCCTCGGCGACCCCGCCCTCTACGACCAGCTCCTGAAGGCCGTGATCGACCTTCAGATCCTGATCAACGACATCCGGCTGAACCCGAAGCGGTTCCGACCCGAGATAAATGTGGACATTTTCTGAGGATACGATCCAATGGATTCCGCCCTCTCTCGCAAATGGGGATTGATCGCCCTCAGGGGCGCGGTGGCGATCCTGTTCGGCGCCATCACGCTCCTCAACCCGGCCATCGGACTCGGCGTCCTGATCTTCCTCTTCGCGGCGCTCGCCTTCTTCGACGGGATCTTCGCCGTCGTCGCCGCCATCGCGAACCGCCGCCGCGAGAAGCACTGGGTGGGCCTCCTGCTCACGGGGCTCCTCGGGATCGCCGTCGGCGCGTGCGCCGTCTTCTGGCCTCGGATCACCGCCGTCGCCCTGGTCTACTTCATCGCGGCCTGGGCGATCGTGGCCGGGATCGGCGAGATCGCGACCGCCATCCGGCTCCGCAAGGTCATCTCCGACGAGTGGCTGCTCCTCCTGACGGGCGTGCTGTCCGTTGGTTTCGGGATCGGCCTCGCCCTCTTCCCCGGCGCCGGCGCCCTGGCCCTGATCATCTGGATCGGCGCGGTGGCCATCGTGATCGGGGTGCTCAGGATCATTGCCGCGCTGCGGCTGCGCGGGCTCCAGAAGGAAGCGACCGGGACGACGGAGTGAGGGCGCACGTCAGTCCGCGGCCACGGACCCGCGGGCCCAACCGGACCGGCGCAGAAACGTCTCGACGTCCGTGAGCTCCAGGCCAACCGCCTCGACCAATGGGCTGGGCGGCGCGATGAAGCCGTGGGCGTTGAGAAACCGGAACATTTCGGCGAGGTGCGGCTCCTCCGCCTCGAGAAACTCCACGTCCAGCAGCTCGAAGCGGAGTTCGCGGCCGCAGATCGCCGACAGGAGCGGCAGCAGGCTCCGGTACGTGACGGGCGGCCCGCCGATGGGGATGACCGCGCCGTCCAGGCGTGCGTTCTCGAGGGAGAGCACCGCCAGCCGGGCGAGGTCGTCGGTGGCGACGTAGCTGATCGGCGTATCGATCTCGATCGCGCTGACGACCACGCCGCTTTCCAGCGCTGCATCCCGCATGAACGGCGCGTCCAGCCCTTCCATGAACGTGGTCGGACGCAGCACCGTCCACGGAAGCCCCGTCGCGGCGAGGTCGCGCTCCAGCTCTGCCTTGATGTCGAAGTGCGGCACGCCGGTGTGGGCGTCCGCTAGGTGCACCGACGTGTAGACGACGCGGCCGACGCCCGCCCGTCGCGCCGCCTCGAACGCCGACCGGGTGATTGCAGCCTCCTCCGCCACGGCATTCACACCGCGCCCGAGCAGCGACACGACGACCGCGTCGGCGCCCTCCACCACCGCCGCCGCATGGTCCGGGTGCGAGAGGTCCACCTCCACCGGCTCCGCGCCCAGGCGCCGCACCACGCCAGCGTTGCCGCCCGGCCGAACCACGCCGCGCACCTCGAATCCGGCATCGCGGAACGCGCGCACATAGGCGCGCCCACCCGTTCCGGTCGCTCCGAACACCGTCACTCGTCCAGCAGTCATGGTTCCCTCCCGTTCAGCGCTCATTGTTCCTCGGCGTTAATTAGCCGACTAAGTTTTGAGGTGTGAGCAACGCCTGTGTGCAGCATCCGGTGGCCTCCAGGTGTCAGGGGGGTTGCGTGTCGACGAGCCGCCGGGCCAACGTGTGCAAGAGCCGCTCCAGGTCGGCGGC
>VSDC01000130.1:0-6331 GCA_047459275.1 Gemmatimonadota bacterium | reverse complement strand
CGGCGGACAACCACAATTCCGTGAACGGGATCCGCGAGTTCGCCATGGCCCGGGGTGCGGACGTGCGGTACATCCACCTGGGCAAGGACCTGCGGATCGCCGACATCGAGTCCGAGCTTGCGGGTGTGGACCGCACGGCGCCGAATCTCTTCGCCTATCCGGCGCAATCGAACTTCTCGGGGGTCAAGCACCCGCTTGAGTGGATCGAGACGGCGCGTGGCCTCGGGTACGACGTACTGCTGGACGCCGCCGCGTACGTGCCGACGAGCCGTCTCGACCTGAGCGCCGTGAAGCCGGACTTCGTGACGATCTCGTTTTACAAGATGTTCGGCTACCCCACGGGCGTGGGCGCGCTCCTGGCGCGCAAGGAGGCGCTCGGCAAGTTGCAGCGGCCCTGGTTCGGCGGCGGCACGGTCCGGTTCGTCTCGGCGCAGAACCAGGTCAAGATCCTGTACCGAAACGCCGCCGCGTTCGAGGACGGCACGCTGAACTTCCTGGACATCGCGGCGGTCCCGCCGGGCCTGGACTTCATGGATTCGATCGGGATGGAGCGGATCCAGTCGCACGTCATGGAGCTGACGGGCTATCTGCTCGACCGGCTCCAGTCGCTGCGCCACCCGGGCGGCGAGCCGCTGGTCCGGGTCTACGGCCCGACCGGGCTCGAGGGTCGTGGCGGGACCGTCGCCTTCAACCTGATCGACCCCAGCGGCCGGGTGATCGACTGCCGGTGGGTCGAGCTTGCTGCGGCGCAGGCCGGGATCTCGATACGGACCGGGTACTTCTGCAACCCGGGGGCGGCGGAGACGTCGTTCGAGCTGCCCGAGGACGAGGCGCTGCGCTGCTTCCAGGAGCTCGCCGGCGACGACTTCACCCTGGCCCGTTTCTCCGTCTGCCTCCACGACAAGCCCGTCGGCGCGATCCGGGTGTCTGTCGGGCTCTGCAACCACGAGGGCGACATCGACGTGCTCTGCGCGCTCCTGCGCCGGTGGGAGGGGGTGTCCGCCGCGGCGGCGGCCACGGTCATCGGCGGCCACGCGGCCACGGCGTGAGCGGAGGGCGTGTGGGTGGCGTGGGTGAGGATCCTGGCCGGAGCATGACGGAAGGGCGGAGCGACGCGCTGTCGAACGTCGTCGTCGTCCTGAACGAGACCCAGGATCTGGTCAACATCGCCGGCTCGGTGCGGGCGATGATGAACATGGGGCTGCGCCGCCTGCGTCTCGTCCGCCCCGCGGAGTTCGACGCCTACCGCATCGCCGGGATCGCGCACGGCTCCGAGCCGATCATCGAGAAGATCGAGTTCTACGACACCCTGCGGGATGCGATCGCGGACGCCGCCCATGTGGTGGGGACGACGGCGCGCCGGAGGACGGCGGCGTACGTGTGGCAGCACCCGCGGGAAGCCGCGCCCGAGCTGCTCCGCATCGCCGAAGAGGGGAACGGGCCGGTCGTGATCGTCTTCGGTCGGGAGGACAAGGGGCTCACGAACGAAGAGCTAGACCTCTGCGACCGCCTGCTCACCGTTCCCACCAACCCCGAGCGCTCATCCCTCAACCTCGCCCAGGCGGTCCTCATCGTCGCCTACGAGCTGCGGATGGCCGGCCCCGGCGTCGCCACGCCGCTCCCGAGGCACCGCAAGGCGGCGCCCCGCCGGGCGAACGCCGAGGAGATGCAGCGCCTCTTCGAGGCGACGGAAGAGGCGCTCCACACCATCGACTTCTTCAAGAGCCGCAACCCGGAAGCGATCATGCGCTCCGTACGTGCGATCGCCCGGAGGGCCGAACTCGACTCGAGGGAGGCCAATCTGCTCCGGGCGATGGCGATCGAGGTGCGGAAGTTCATCGAGCGGCTGGGGGGCAAGAGGTAGCGGCCCCGCCCATCCTCCTCGGGGCCGAACGTCCCCCCGTTCCGGGCGCGGGTCCGTTTTCGTTGGTCCGCCGCCCCTTCCGGGCGGCGGTCTCCTCGGGACCGGATACGACGACGGCCGCGCATTCCGCGCGGCCGTCGCCTTCCAACCACCTCCGTGTGACCGTCAGTCGCCGGTCACCGCCTCCGTCCCCGGCGGCTCCTCGGTCGACAGCATCAGCGCCTCTTCCGTGGCCGGCTGCCAGAGCTGGACGACCGGGAAGCGCGTGGCGAACAGGACCGCCGCGCCGATGAAGAGCCCGGCGAAGGCCAGCCCGGTGCCGACCTCCTGCCACCCCAGCGGCGCCGTCTCGCCCTGGTAGAACGACGGGTAGATCAGGAGGTAGCGCTCCAGCCAGAGGCCGAGCAGGACAAGCGCCGCGAAGGTCGCCAGGATCGGTGGCCTCTTCTTTGGCGTCGCGCCGAGCAGCCCGAAGAACGGGAACACGAAGATGAAGAGGAGGACCGTGAGCGCGAGCCCGCCGTAGGGCTCGCCCAGCCGCGCGACGAAGAACGCCTGCTCCCACGGGATCTGGCCGTACCAGATCACCAGGTACTGGGACCAGAAGAGGTACGCCCAGAAGACGCAGAACGCGAACTGCAGCTTCCCGAGGTCGTGGAACTGCTGCGTCCTGATCACGCTGTCGAGCCCCAGGCTCTTCCTGTAGGCGATGGTGAACAGGATCGTCGCCGAGATCCCGCCCAGGAAGCCGGCCATGAAGAAGTACGGCCCGATCAGCGTGCTGAACCAGTGCGGATCCTGGGACTGCACGAAGTCGAAGGCGACGACGGAGAACGCGAACGCCCAGGTGAGCGCGAGGATCGGCCCGATGACCTGGAGCCGCCTGTACGCCCGCTCCTCCTCCGCCTGCTGCCCGAGCCAGCCGCGGCTGAGCCGCTCGTAGAGCGCCTTGAGCTTGCCCGTCGCCTCGTCACGCAGCATCCCCGCGTCCGGGCGGAGCGCCCAGTACGCGAAGAGGAGCGAGAGGCCGAGCAGGGCGGCCAGGAGCACGATGTTGCGCGTCGCGAGGAACGGGATGTTCAGGTACGTCGCCTTCGCGCCGTGCAGCTCCTCGTGGTACCAGTGGAAGATCCGCTCGCTCTGGAGGAGGAGCGGGAAGA
Source organism: Gemmatimonadota bacterium (assembly GCA_047459275.1). Classification (GTDB taxonomy): domain Bacteria; phylum Gemmatimonadota; class Gemmatimonadetes; order Longimicrobiales; family RSA9; genus CALBZE01. The sequence goes on along the minus strand of VSDC01000130.1, from coordinate 3,307 downwards.
GCATCACGTACCAGATCGGCAGGAACGCGACGAAGCCCAGCGCAATGCGCCGGACCGGCCGCGCCCACAGCCCGCGCGCCAGGACCACGGCCACGGCGAGCATCACGCCGCCCTGGGCGATGGTGCCGAAGTAGAGCCAGTTGAAGAGGTACGCGCGCCAGGCCCGGTCCGGGTCGCCCATGAGCGCGGCGACGAACGCCACTGCGCCGACCACGAGCATGGCCAGGCAGGCGAGCAACGCCGGCTTCGGGAAGCCCTCGAACCGGCGCACCGGGATCTCGACTTCTTCGAAGGTGTCGTGCGCCATCGTTCACCTCCCCGCCGGCGACGGCTGCGCCTGTGCGGCGGCACCCGCCCCCCGCTGGAGCTGCCGAATGTAGTTCACGATGTGCCAGCGCTCCTCGGGCGTGACCCGCCCGCCGTACGCCGGCATGAGACCACGGCCGTAGCCAATGATGCCGTAGTAGTACGAGTCGGGCAGGGACTCGGCCTTTTCCCCGACCACGGGGAGCGCGAAGGGGATGCGGCCGGGCCCCACGGCCGGGCCGTTGCCCCTGCCGTCCGCCCCGTGGCAGACGAAGCAGAACGTCTGATAGAGCTCCTGCCCCCGCTCGATCGACTCCGGCGTCGCCGGGATCGGGTTCGAGATCCGCGTCGCCAGCGACTGCAGGAACTGCTCCGTCACGAGCCCCGGCGGCGGCTCGATCGGATCCTGGGGGTGCGGCCCGGCGAACGGGACCGCGCCCGCGGGCGCCGGACGCGGCATCTCGTAGGGATCGATCGCCGGCGACTCCGCCATGAAGCTCAGGAACGGGACTTTCGCCAGCAGGTTGTCGAGCGCCGTGCACCCGCCGGCCGAGAGCGCCAGGACGGCGACGCCGGCAACCTTCACGGCGATCTGATTCCGCCTAATCAACGGTAACCTCCTCCGGCCACACCCGGATCTGGAGCGCACCGCTCTCTTCCATGATCGACCGCGCCTGCCCCTCCTGCCCTGGCGGGGTCGGCGCGAAAACGCCGAAATGGCCGCCCGAGAACGACGGGTCGTAGATCACGTGCTTCTGCACATGAGGAAGCCGCGCGTTGATCAACAGGCCCAGCACCGTCGAGAGGGCGCCGAACAGCACCATCAGCTCGAAGGCCGGGATGACGAACGCCGGGATCGAGATGATCGACTTCCCGCCGGTAACCAACGGCCAGTCCAGCGACGTGTACGTCGCCAGCGCGAAGCCCGAGGCCGCGCCGGTCAGACCGCCCACCAGCGTGAACATGCGGACGGGGCTCTCGTGCCGGTCCAGCGCCTCCTCCAGCTCGTGCCGCGGCACGGGCGAGAAAACGACGATGTCCTCGTTTCCCGCCTTCCGCAGCCGCTCGATCGCGTGCGCGGCGGCATCGACCTCGGCGAAGATGCCGAGCACACCCGGCTCTCTATGATCACTCATGACCAGCGCTCCTCGATGACTCGCCCTAGCCCTTGCCCTGCGCGCTCCATCCTACGCCTCCGGGCCGTGCGACGTCCCGTGCCCCCCGGCCTTGCGGAAACGTAGCGGCGCCGGCAGCACCTCCTTCAGCTCGGCGATCGAGACGCCCGGCAGGACGCGCAGGAAGATCAGGAACCACATGAAGAACCAGCCGAAGCTGCCGACCAGGATCGCCATCTCGACCCACGACGGCTTGTACTGCGCGAACTGCCACGGCTCGTACTCGCGCGTCAGGCTGGTCACGATGATCACGAACCGCTCGAACCACATCCCGATGTTGATGAAGATCGTGATCACGAACAGCGCGGGGAGGTTCGTGCGGATCTTCTTCGACCACAGGAGCTGGGGCACGACGGCGTTGCAGATGAGCATGATCAGCACCGCCCACCAGAACGGCCCCTGGATCGAGCCGTAAATGTACTGCCCTTTGAGGTGGGGCAGCTCGTCGCTGTACCAGGTGAGGAAGGCCTCGGAGAGGTACGCGAACGAGACGATGATCCCGGTCAGCAGGATCAGCTTCGCCATCGAGTCGAAGTGCTTCGGCGTGAAGTACGCCTCGAGGCCGAAGATCTTGCGGATCGGGATCAGGATCGTGATCACCATCGCCAGGCCGCTGAAGATGGCGCCGGCGACGAAGTAGGGCGCGAAGATCGTGGAGTGCCACCCCGGCACGATCGACATGGCGAAGTCCCACGACACGACCGAGTGCACCGAGAGCACCAGCGGCGTGGCGAGGGCGGCCAGGTAGAGGTACGCGCGGGTGAAGTTCTTCCACTCGCGGTCCGTGCCGCGCCAGCCGAGCGACAGGATCGTGTAGAGCCTCTTCCTCCACGGCACCGTCGTCGCGTCACGCGCGGCGGCGATGTCGGGGATCATCCCCAGGAAGAAGAAGGTGGCGCTGACCGTGAAGTAGGTGCTCACCGCGAACACGTCCCAGAGGAGCGGCGAACGGAAGTTCGGCCAGATCTCGCGCTGGTTCGGGTACGGCAGCAGGTAGTAGAACAACCACGGCCGGCCGAGGTGGATGATCGGGAAGAGCCCCGCGGTCATGACCGCGAAGACCGTCATCGCCTCGGCGACGCGGTAGATCGACTGCCGCCAGTGCGCCCGGAACAGGTAGAGGATCGCCGAGATCAGCGTCCCGGAGTGCGCGATACCGACCCAGAAGACGAAGGTCGTGATGTACGCGCCCCAACCCACCGGGTTGCGCAGCCCCGACATACCGATGCCGAGGTAGATCTGTACCGCCCAGGCGAAACCGCCGAGCGCGACCAGCGCGATCGCGGTGGCCAGCAGGATGAAATATCCCCGGCCGGGACGCCCCAGCAGCTTCAGGACGTCCCGGTTGACTTCTTCGTACGAAGTGATCGCCGGGTGTGTCTCGGAGCGGATCGCAGTCGCCATGCTCGCCTACGCCTCCGACGCTTCCGTGAGAACTTTCTTGAGGTAAACGATCCCGGACTGCGTGTTCAGCTCCTCGAGGACGCGGTACCCGCGGCCGGAGGCGGCGATCTTCGCCACGCGCGAGTTCGGGTCCTTGATGTTGCCGAAGACGATCGCGTCACCGGGACAGGTCTGGGCGCAGGCCGGCACGATCGCGCCGTCGGCCACGGTGCGACCTTCCAGCCGCGCGGCGTACTCGGCTTCACGGATCCGCTGCACGCAGAACGTGCACTTCTCCATGACGCCCTTCTCGCGGACGGTGACGTCCGGATTGAGCTGCCAGTTCAACGGCTCGGGCCACTCGGCGCTGAACCAGTTGAAGTAGCGCACCTTGTACGGGCAGTTGTTCGCGCAGTAGCGCGTGCCGACGCAGCGGTTGTAGA
>VSDC01000129.1:0-6332 GCA_047459275.1 Gemmatimonadota bacterium | reverse complement strand
CCGTGGACACGGCGGCCGTCCTCCTCGACCTCGCGGGCAAGCTCGAGACGGAAGGTCGTCTCGAGGACGCGCGCCTGCTCTACCGGTTGATCCTCGAGCGCTATCCATCCGCCGCCGCAGCAGCGGAGGCGCGGCTCCGGCTCGGCCTCGTGGACCGCAGGACCGACGTCGCGCGAGCCGAGCAGAGCGGCCGCACCGAGCTCCTCGTGTGGAGCACCCTCTACGGGTTGTGGCTCGGCGTGGGCGTCCCGGCGGCGTTCGGCGCGGAGGATGCCGAGGTGTACGGCTTCGGGCTCCTCGTCGGTGGACCGACCGGGTTCCTCCTGGCCCGCAGTTACGCCCGGCGCCACCCGCTGAGCGTCGGTCAGGCCCGCGCCATCACCTTCGGCGGCACGTGGGGCACCTGGCAGGGCTTCGGCTGGCGCGAGGTCGTCGACATCGGCACGGAGACGGAGACCGTCTGCTTGAGCGGCGGGTGCACCGAAGTCGAAACGGACGACGCTGAAGCGGCCTTCGCGGCGGCGGTCCTCGGCGGCCTTGTCGGGATCGGGATCGGCGCCGCGCTCGCCGGAAGTCAAGACATTACCGAAGCCGGCGCGACCGTCGCCAACTTCGGCGCCCTCTGGGGGACGTGGTTCGGCTTCGCGGGCGGCTACCTCGCCGACCTCGAGGACGACGAGCTCCTCGCCGCCGCCCTCGTCGGAGGCGACGTGGGGCTGATCTACAGCGCGATGTCGGCCTCGCGGTGGGGGTTCAGCGTGAGCCGGGCCCGGCTGATCAGCGTGGCCGGCATCGCGGGCGGGCTCGCCGGCGCGGGGATCGATCTGTTGATCCAGCCCGACGACGAGAAGGTCGCGGTCCTGATCCCGACCCTCACGAGCGCGCTGGGGCTCGCGGCCGGCGTCTACTGGACGAGAAACCACGATGCGCGCCGCGAAGGGCAGGACGATCCGGGGGCCGAAGCCCTGATCCGCCTCCGCGGCGGCCGAGTCGCCCTCGGGATGCCGACCCCGAGGCCGACCCTGCTCCGCATCGACGGGCCCGGCATGCCACGCCACGCGCCCGGGATACGCGTCGAGCTGTTCGGTGCACGCTTCCACTGAGCCGCACGGCGACGAGGACGCCGGGCGGCATACGACGCCGGGTCCGTCTGTTCCCGTCGCGCGGACGCCGGCCGCCGCGGCCTCGCCATCGGTGGCCGCCGTGACGCCGTAGTACCGCGCCGGCCCGCGTGGGCGCGGATCCTCAGCTCTTCGACATCCGCCGCTTCAGCTCTTCCAGGCGACGCTCCGCCTCCCGCTCGCGCGCCGCCCGCTCCATCCGCCGGAACTCCGGCGAGACCCCCTCGTCATCGATGACGCCGGCACCGCCCGCTCCGTGCACGGCGCCGCCCGCACCGTCTACGGCGCCCCCCGGTCCGGTCGCCGCCTCCAACTGCCGGAGCGCTGCCTCCATCTCCTCCACATCCCGGCGACGCATGGCGAGCTCGGCCTCGATCGCCCGCACCTTCGCCTCGAGCACCGCGGCGCGCTCGGCGTGGCGGGCGGCGTACTCCGCCGCGATCCTCGCAGTCTCCTCGTCGCCGATGCCCCGGGCGAGCCCCTCCCGGCGCCGGCAGTCCTCCTCCGCCTTCCGCTCCTCCGCGAACTGAGCGCGGGCCCGGTTCAGCTCCTCCGCCACCCGGTCCAGCTCGGCGCGCGCGGCCCGCGCATCACGCCGCATCGCAGCGATGCGCTCCGACCCGATCCCCGGGCCGGCCTCGTCGAGCTCGCGCCAGAAGTTCGCCACCGCGTCGCGCCAGGCTTGCTTCCATTCCTCGAACATGACGTCAAACTAACCCCGCCGCCGGTCGCACGGTAGCGCCCGCGGCGGCGTGCTCCATCCCGATTCCGGGCTCCTTTGCTCGCGCCGCCGCGCGCTCCCCTGCGACCACCCCGCGACACCGCGGCGCGGCCCGATCCTTGCGCCCTCCCCGCCCACGCCGGCACCGCCCGAGGACGTCGAGTTCATGCAGGTGTCCCGTTGGAGCCATGGATAGGCCGCCCACCACGACGCCGTCGCCAGAAATGGCGCATCTGACGCGGGAAGAGCAGAAATCCCTCACCCACGGCGAGTTCTGGATCCCCGAAGCCGAGCGCGGCGTCTACCAGCACGCGCTGCGCACGCTGAACGAGGCCGGAATCCCCTACGTCGTCAGCGGACTGTACGCGATCTACGAGTATGCAGGGATCTACCGCCAGACCAAGGATCTCGACCTGCTCCTCGAGCCCAAGTACCTGATCCCCGCCGCCCGCGCCCTGCGCGACGCCGGCTTCCACGTCGAGCTGCACCAGGCCCACTGGATCGCCAAGGCCCTCAAGGACGAGGCAATGATCGACCTGATCTACGGCATGGGCAACGGCTTGCAGCTCATCGACGAGGGCTGGTACCGCTACTCGCGCCCGGGGATCCTGGCCGCCGTGCCCATCCGGGTCGCCGCGCCCGAGGAGCTGATCTGGCACCGCCTCTTCGTGTCCGAGCGACACCGCTCGGACATGGCCGACATCGTCCACCTGTTCCTCACGCGCGGCAACGAGCTCGACTGGGAACGCCTCCTCGCCCGCGTCGCCGAGCACTGGCGCCTGCTCCTCGCCCAGATCCACCTCTTCGACTACGTCTATCCCGGACACCAGTCCCGCGTCCCCGATTGGGTGCGCATGGAGCTCTACGAGCGCGCCTTCGAGGAGATGGGCAAACCCGGCGATCCGACCATCTGTCGCGGCACGCTCCTCTCACGCTTCTCCTTCGCGATCGACGTCAACGAGTGGGGGTTCCGGGACCTCCGCAAGCAGGCGGTCAATGCCGCACGCTCGCTCCCCGTGATCCGTGCCATCCGCGACAGCGAGCTGTGGGACGAGCCCCTCGAGAGGAGCGCGTAGGATGGCGAAGGAACGCCAGATCCGTATCGCCGCGATCGCCGACCTGCACGTCGAGCCGGGGCGCAACTCCGCGGCCGACGTCCTCTCCGACGCCGCTCGCGATGCCGACGTCCTCATCCTCTGCGGCGACCTGACCAACCAGGGCACGCTCGAGCAGTTCGAGGCGCTCGCCCGGGACCTCGAAAAGGTCAGGATCCCCATGGTCGCCGTGTTCGGCAACCACGACCACGAAGCCGAGATCACCGATCAGGCCACGACGGTCCTCGAAGAGGCCGGCGTCCGCGTCCTGGACGGCGACAGCGTCGTCATCGAAGGCGTCGGGTTCGCAGGGGTCAAGGGCTTCGCCGGAGGGTTCGGGCGCGGCACGCTGGCGCCCTTCGGCGAGCGGCTCATCAAGGATTTCGTCCAGCACGCAATCGATGAGGCGCTCAAGCTCGAGAACGCGCTTCGCAGGCTGGACACGGAGACCAAGGTCGTGTTGATGCACTACTCGCCAATCGTCGAGACATTGCAGGGCGAGCCGGAGCAGATCTACCCGTTCCTCGGCTCCTCCCGCCTCCTCACCCCGATCGAGACGTACAACGCCGATGTCGTCTTCCACGGGCACGCGCACAGTGGCACGGCCGAGGGACGGACGCCGAACGGCATCCCCGTCTACAACGTCTCGCTTCCCGTCCTGAAACGCGAAGGCCAGCGGTACCGCATCCATCTGGCCCGCGCGCCGGAGCGCCGCCGACGCGCATCTTGAGTCCCGGCCGATCGTGCCGACCACGTCACCGGGGCATTCTTCCTCGTTTCGCGATCGGGATGCATCGAGTATCATGGGGGCGAAGACCTCGACGACTCATCCACCGACGTCCGGATGACCCTCATCCATCAGGCGGATCCGGAAGATCCAGGAGTGGCGGGCGCAATCGACGCCACGACGGCGATCCTCGCCCGGATCGTGGACCAGTCGCAAGAGCGCATCGCCGTGATCGATCCGAACTTCCGGCTCATTTTCGTGAGCCGGGCGTTGCGCGAGGACTTCGAACGCTGGTTCGGTGTGTCGGTCGAACCGGGTGCGGACCTGCGCGCGGCGCTCGCGGCCCGGCCGGATCAGGCCGAGCTCGCGCTCGAGTGCTGGAGCCGCGCGCTCGCCGGCGAGTCGTTCACGGTGGTGGTCCCGATCGGATGGCCGCCGACCTCGAAGACCTTCTTCGAGGTCGCGTACTCGCCGCTGCGCGCGCCGGACGGCCGAATCGACGGCGCGTTCCAGGTCGTGCGCGACGTGACGGGGCGCGAGACGGCGCGGGAGGAGGTCCAGTGGCGGCGGCGCATGGAAGCGACGCTGCGCGAGAGTCGGGACCTGCTCAAGGCCGTGCTGGAGGCGACCGCCGACGCGGTGTTCGTCAAGGACCTGGCCGGCCGCTACGTCCTCATCAACCAGGCGGGCGCGCGGATGGCCGGTCGGTCGCTGGAGGAGATGCTCGGCAAGACCGACTTCGACATCATCGAACCGGAATCGGCCAGGTTCGCCATCGCCCGGGACCGCGAGGTGCTCGAGGCCGGAGAGGCGCGCACGATCGAGCACACCGCGGTCGTCGGGGGCAAGAGCCGCCACTTCCTGACGACGAAGAGCCCCCTGCGCGACGAGCGCGGCGAGATCATCGGCGTGGTCGGGGTCGCTCGCGACATCACGGAAAGCGTGAGGGCTGAACGCGAGCTGCGCCGGGAGCGCGAGCTCCTCGAGCGGATCATCGACGCGATCCCGGTCATGATCACGATCTACGACCCGGAGCTGCGCCAGTTCAAGGTGAATCGCGAATTCGAGCGGCGCCTCGGGTGGTCACAGCAGGATGCCGCGACGCGGGATCTGATGGAGCTCTGCTATCCCGACCCTGAGTATCGGGAGCAGGCCCGGAGCTTCATGCAGTCGCCCGAGAGCGGGTGGCGTGATTTCCTGGTGACCACGCGCAGCGGCGCGGTGCTGGAGACGTCGTGGGCGAACATTCGCCTCCCCGACGACACGCAGATCGGGATCGGGATCGACGTGCGCGAGCAGCGCCGCACCGAGAGAGTGTTGCGTTTCCTGGCCGACGCGAGCGCCGTGCTCGCGAGCTCCCTGGAATACGAGGACACGCTCCGCCGTGTGGCCGAGCTGGCGGTGCCGGAGATCGCCGACTCGTGTGCCATCGACCTCCTCGACGAAAACGGCCAGATCCGTCGAGTCGCCGGGGTGCACACGTGCCAGGAGCGACGCCGCCTGTCCGCCACCCTCGCGCGCCTCGACTCGGAACGACTCGACGCGCCCATCGGTGTCGGCGCCGTGATCCGGACCGGCCGCTCCGTCCTCCTCCCCGGCATCCCGGACTGGGTCTACGAGCAGGCCGCGTCCGACCCCGAGCGGTACCAGTTGCTGCGCGCACTCGGGTTCCGGTCGATCCTGATCGCGCCCATTGAGATCGGAGAGACCCGCTTCGGCGCGATCTCGCTCATGCACGCCGAGTCCGGCCGCACCTTCACCGAGGCGGACATCCCCCTCGCCGAGGAGCTGGCCCGCCGGATCGCCGGCGCGATCCAGAACGCACGTGCGTATCGCGCCGAGCAGCAGGCCCGTGCCGCGGCCGAGCAGGCAAGCGAGGCGAAGGACCAGTTCCTGGCGATCATGAGCCACGAGCTGCGCACCCCTCTGACCGCGGTCCTCGGGTACGCCGATCTCCTCGCGAGCGGCGTCACGGGCACGCTGAACCAGCGCCAGCGGGAGCACGTCGGCCGCATTCAGCAGAGCGCGCTGCATCTCATCTCGATCATCGAGGAGATCCTGATCTTCGCGCGGACCGAGGCGGGGAAGGAGGAGGTCCGGATCGCGACGGTGGATGCGGCCGCGATCGCCCGCGATGTCGTTGCCATGATCGAGGCCGAGGCCGAGGCCAAGGGGCTCGTCCTCCGCACTCACGGGCTCGAGGGTCCTCTTGCCCTCGACACCGATGGCGGAAAACTGCGCCAGATCCTCGTGAACCTGGTGGGGAACGCGGTGAAGTTCACGGACAGGGGCGAAGTCGTGCTGGAAGTCGCGACGTCGCCGGACCACGTCGCCTTCCACGTACGCGACACGGGGTGCGGGATCCCGGAGGACAAGCAAGAGCTGATCTTCGAACCCTTCACCCAGCTCGACAGCACCATGACGCGGGAGAAAGGCGGGACAGGTCTCGGCCTCACCATCGCTCGCCGCCTGGCGGAGCTCCTGGGAGGCACCGTGAGTGTCGAGAGCCAGGTGGGGGTGGGGAGTACGTTTACGTTGCGGTTGCCGGTGGCTCCCCCCGCCGCCCCCCACCCCGGGGCTTAGGGCGTAGGGGTTAGGGCTCGGGTGCCACCGCCCTTCACTTCCGCCGTAGGGCTCAGGGCGTAGGGGTTAGGGCTTGGGCAGCCCCC
>VSDC01000128.1:0-6373 GCA_047459275.1 Gemmatimonadota bacterium | reverse complement strand
TCATGACTCCAATCTCTCAAAGGTTGGAGCCTCCGGCAAACCCAGGGCGGTTCAGACGTGAACATGTTGTCGACTTTGGTGTCTTTGCTCTCTGGGAAACGGCAAAGGGAGAGTTGCCTTCCGTGTGGGAGCATTTGAGGGAATTTGCTCCATTCGTGAACGCGTACTACGAGGCCCGTGATGCGTTCGAAATTTGTAAGGCGGTCCGCTAGCGGCGAACGAAGCCCGATATTGGAGCGGGTTCGCAAGTGCGTCGAGGTAGGGTTCGGTATGGGCGCGGTTTTCAGCGCCTGGGTGGCATTGCTGGCTCTGATCCAGTTCTCGACGACGATCACGACCCGGAATGGAACGGAAGTCAATGTCTTTGCGGTTATGGCCACGTACCTACTGGGTGGTACAGCGGCCGGCGCGGTGGTGGGCGTCCTTCTTCCACTCACTCGTTGGGTGGTCGGAGCGGTGGTTGTGGGCATCCTCGCGGCCGTTCCCGTGTTTTTCGGGGTGGCAGTGGCGGGCTCTGGTTGGCCATTGACGTCCGAGGACATGCTAGTCGTCGTAATTGTTTCAGTGGCGTTCGGCGGGACTGCGGGAGTCGTTTTTCGACATAAATTCGGAGTGGAGAAGAGCGCGAAAAAAGGTCGGCGGAGCCGTCGATCGCGGCGACAGTAGGTTCGCGCGCTGCTGTCCGTCCGGGCCACCGCCGTTCGGTGACTTCACGCGAAAAAGAGCCCCGGTCGCCCGGGGCTCTCGCGTTTCCGGCGCATCGTCCGGGGGTGGCGTCAGAACGCCACCACCCCTTCGATGACGAACCCGTTGAACTTCCCGCCGTTGCGGATGTCGGTGGCGGGGAAGTTGTCGTAGTTCTGGCGGACGTACTCGGCCTTGAGGAGGATCGTCGGGGTGATGAACCACCCGCCGCCGACCTGGACGCGGTCGACGTTGACCTTGTCCGCCACGCCGGCGAGCTCGCCCTCGACGACGTTGTAGCGGGCGCCGACGTAGGCGCTCTCGTCGCGGAGGAAGCGGTAGACGACGTCGCCTGCGTACTGGGTCCACTCGCGCTCCTCCGTCTCGGCCCTCGACCGGCCGGCGGCCTTCTCGACGACGCCGAAGAGCTCGAGGCCGCCCAGCTTGACGAACGGGTTGATCTGCCACGCGGTGATCTTGTCCGTCATGCCGGGGTTCATGCGGCCGTTGCGGAAGTCGGCGCCGGCGGCGTTGTCCATGACGTTGTAGTAGCGCGACCCGGCGCGGTCACCGGCGTAGAGGGTGTTGCTCGTCGACTTCTCGGTCGTGTAGACCGAGCCGGTCAGACGGAAGCGCAGCCCGTCGACGATCTCGTTGTCGTAGCCGAGCTTGCCGATGAAGCTGGGCGCGCGCTCGTCGGGGTTGGTGACCGCGCCCTTGATCTCGCCGTTCGTCACGCCGAGCATGGCCAGCCACGGCCCCGTCCGGAAGTAGACCTCGCCGCCGATCTCCGTCGCGAAGGCGTCCATGATCAAGTTGCCGACGAACGGGTTGAAGAGCGCGTTGCCGTTGTCGGTGCGACGGAAGTGCGCGTCGCCGTAGTTGATCTCGAAGTGCCCGACCTTGAGGGTCAGGTACTTCATGAGAGCGTGGAGCGCCGGGAGATCGATCGGCGACTCATCGATCTGGAGGTAGCCGCCCTTGACCCAGAACTCCGAGTGGTGTCGCGAGGACATGTAGCCCTCGAGGGCGACGCGGATCCCGGGGGCGAGCTGGGCGTTCAGGTACAGGTTCGCCGTGGCCAGGTTGAAGCCGGGGCCGATGTCGGCGAGCTGGTTCTGGTCGACACCGTCGACGATCCGGGGCGCGGCGGTGTTGCTGTGCTCGAGCGCCTGGAACTGCTGGGTGAAGGCGGCGCCGAAGTCGAGGACGAAGCCCTGGAAGGGCTTGCTCTCCTTGGGCGGCTCGAAGACGTTCAGCCCGCGGCGGTCCTGGGGGCGCATGTTCTGGATGACGATCGCCTTGTAGGTGCTCGGCGCGGCCTTCTCACCGTTCTCGTCGCCGGCGGGGTTGCCGGAGGCGACGGTGGTCTGGGCCGCGGCGGGTGTGGCCGCGAGGGCGAAGGCGAGCGCCGTCAGGGTCCAGCGATAACGGGCTTTCATGGTCGTGCTCCTTTCGGATCTGCCTGTGTTGCAGGGCGTATCTCCTTCGACTGCCGTGCGTTTCGTTCGTCCCCGGTGCCCGGCCGCGCCGTCACGGCTTGAGCACCAGGTCGAAATGAACGGTCACGTTGTCGTGGACCTTCAGGGTCCCGAGCATGAGCCTGGGCGGCTTGACGCCGTACTCGGTCATGTCCAGCTCGTAGCTCCCGACGACGCGGAGCGTCTCGCCGTCCTCGGCGACGGCGGTGGCGTCCAGGGTCACGGCGCGCTCCTCGCCGTTGATGGTGAGGCGGCCGTTGATCCGGACGCTGGCGGTGCCGTCGGGGTCGGGCGAGACCTCGTGTCCGTCGTAGCGGAAGTGGATCATCGGGCGCTCTTCGGCGTTGAGCGCCTTGCGCATGTGGTCGTTCATGGTGCCGTTGCCGCAGTCGATCCTGGCGACGGGGATGTCGAGGGCGACGTCGGCGACGGCGTTGCCGAGGGCGGCGACGTCGACCTGGCTGGTCGCAAGGTCGATGGCGAAGGCGCCGTCGAGCGTCGTCGCCTGGCACTCGAAGTCGCGAACGGTCGATCCGCCCCGGAACCAGAGCCGGCTCTCGGGCTGGAGCGCGAGGCGGAGCGGCGCGGCGGCCGCGGTCACTGCGGCGGTTTGGCCCGCCGGCGCGAGCATGCCGGCTTCCTGGGCGGCGAGGGGCGCGGCCGAAGCGACGAGCAACGTGGTCAGGGTGAGTCCGCCGAGGCGACGTGCGGTCATGGCGAGCCTCCTTTCGGTGGCGTTGGTGTCATCTCAGGGGCGCCTGGCCGTGGAACCGGCGCGGGTCCGTTGCCCCGGTCCGGCTGGCCGGCTGGCTCGGCGACGAGCGGCGCGGTGTCGGCTCCGCTCACCGTCTGTGTCCACGATACTCGGCGGGATCGTCGTCGGCTGTCGGGATTCGGAGGAAAATTTGTGCGGTGTCGGCTGAAGGGTGTGTAGTGGAGTACCCGACACCGTGCCGGTCCACGGGGGACGCGACGTCGGGGAGGATCGCCTGGACCAGGTCGAGGACGAGGGTGCCGGCCAGGGGGACGGAGGTCTCGATGCGGATCGGGAGCCGCTGCGCGTCGTCGGTCAGGTGGAGTCGCAGCGTGCCCTGGCCGCCGAATCGGCCGGCGTCGCGGACCTTCATCTCGACGACCACGGTCTGGAAGTCGCCGATAGGCGCGCGGAGCCGTTCCCGCCCGAGGACGCGTACGACGACGGGGTTACGCTCCGGATCGAAATGGCGCACGTGTTCGTTCATCTCGCCGTCGGCGAGGGGAAGGGTGCGCAGGAAGTAGATGAAGGAGAGTTCGTCGAGTGGGGCGTTCGTCGGTGAGCGTCCGTCGCGCCCCGTCGTCGTATCGATCCAGCGCAGCTCCTCGGGGTGGATCTCGACCTCCTCGTTCCGGGAGGTGAGCGGGTTGCGTTCCCTCTTGTGGTAGCGCAGGGACGCCAGCCCCCGCGGGTCGATCCAGGAGCGGGTCCGGTCCTCGACGGTGAAGAAGGCGACCCTGGCCTCGAAGTCGAAGTGGAGCACGTAAGCCTCGCGGCCGCGCACCGACTCGGGCCCGCCGACGCCCATGCACCCCTCGCCGACGTTGCCGAAACGGCTGCTGGTTATGCGGTAAACGAGCGTCTCGCCCGGGCCGAACGGCAGCCGCGGCGCGACCTGGGCGCTCGCGGACGCCGGGGCGAAGGTGGCGAGAACGGCCAGCGCGGCGGGCCGCGCGGCCGCCGCGAGAGATGCGCGGGCGGTCAGACGTACCAGACGCATGGTTCTATTCTCGGTCGATTGCCGATGGAATCAATCGGAAAGATGCGGGCGACGCGTCCGGCGGTCTGTCGGGGAAATTCAGGAAAATCGATCGGGGGCTTCCCTACGCGGGGTGGTGGAAAGGCGGGTCGGCGGACCGATTCGAGCCGAGCGATGACCGTTGCCGTGCGGTGGGGCCACCGACTATATGATCGATTCCCCGGCAGGGCGGCGGCTCGAACCGGTTTCGAGGGCACGTCATATGTACAAGAACATATTTGCCGCGCTTTTCGAGTGGAACGTCAGGCGCTGGCACGGCGACGATGACATGGCTGCATGGATGACCGCGATTGGGCTGGGTGGTGCGCTCGTGCTCAATGCGATACTTGTTTTCATCATGCCCGTTGTCATCGTGTACGGCCCGTTGCAGCAAGTTCCCGACGCCATCTTGTTCATAATACCGGTGACGTTTCTTGCCTTGAGTTACAATATGTTTCTGCGACGGAACCGATACGTCGAGATCGTGGGACGATTCCGTGGGCTTCCGGATTCCAAGCGCCGGCGCTTCACCATCGTGGCCTGGGCGTACTTGACCGCATCTCTTGGATTGCCAGGGGTGGTTTTATTGCTGATGATGCGACTCACAGGACAGTAAGAGCCATCACCTCGCCGGTGCGTTTGCCGTGCTGTTGAGTTTTCGGGTACTTTGCTCGTGCATACGCCGCGGTGATTGTCGAGCCGTGGTGGAGCGGCGAGTGGATCACCGCTTCCTCGGCGGGGCGATGCATTGATCACGGCGGGTTAGGTGCTGCCCGATCGAGGGGGCGGGCGCGGGGAAGGCGACTCGACCCTCTTTCCCGGAGACGAATGTGAATCGTACCAAGGTCCAGGCAGCTACGAGTATCTCGGTAGGGGTCCTGCTCGCGTTGTGGACTACGTTGAGGCGAGGCGGTGGGACCGGGTCTGGCGCGGTGGGCTCGGTTCTTCGGGATTGGCGTGTGGGTGACGATGTCGGCCGTGCAGGCGTGGCGTGATTCGGGCAGCACGTCTGTATTTTCGGAGCCGTTTGCGTACCTATATGCTTTCAAATTGGGCACCTGGATGCCTTTTGTTGGTTTGATGGCGGCGTCGTGGGCCTACCTGTTCGGGAAAGGCACAGGTTGGGGATCCTGAAAGGTGGCACTGCCGCCGGCGCGCATGCTATCTTTTCCCCGATCGACTCCCGGCCGATCCCCGGCGCCGCCCGCCGCCATCGGACCACGCGGCGATCCGGCGCTCCATCGGTACTCTCCCCAAGGTGAAACTCCCTACCTAAAACATTTTATGATCCGATTTCCGTACACGGCCGTTGTGCTGTTGCTGCTCGCGGCGTGTGCCACTTCTTCGGCGAAGAGCATGGCCGAGGTCACGCCCGAGGAGGCGCCCCGCCTGATGTTGACGCCCGCGGACCTGGAGCGCGGAAAGGATTGCGTTCAATCGGGAAGTCCGACGCCGACGCTCGAGGAACTGACGGATTCCGCGGCGGTCCACGCGGAACTCGAACGCCTGCAGAGGGAGGCGGGTCCGGTCCAGGGGCGGGCGCTCCTCTCGATACGGGTAGACTCGACCGGGGCGACCGAATGGATCGATATCCTGGAGACGGACCTGCCGGCGCCGGTGAGCGCCGGGATCGTGCGGGCGTTCGAGGGGCGGCTCAAGCTCGCTCGAACTGAGGGCAAGGACGGGCCGCGCCTCACGGGGTGGTTGCACCGCGTCGAAGTGCGGCTGGCCGGGAGCCCGGCAATACGCGTCGGGAATCCGGTCTTTTGTGTGCCTCGACTCGTCAATGAGCGGGAAATCACGCTGCTGCTCGAGCAGGCTGTCGGGGCGCGTCCGGATATCAACGCGATGCTGAAGCGGCCCCGGACAGTGCACGTCCGTGTCTGGGTGGACGAATCCGGCCGGCCGACGAAATCCGAGGTCTATCGCTCCAGCCTGATGCCGGCCGTGGACGGGATCGCACTCGGAGTCGTCGATTCCATGGTGTTCAGGCCGGCAACCCGGGACCGCCGGCCATTGCGGGTGATCATTGAGATCCCGATCACGGTACGGTCGAGCGAGTCCCCGTAGCGGTGAGCGCGGCGATCCGGGGCTCGTGGACCGGCATCGAGCCGGCACGACCCTACCGGATGTGACGGGGCCGGCGGCGCATTCGCGCCGCCAGCCCCGTGCCACGACAGTCGTCGCTCCAACGCGGCGCCCACACGAACATGCTCGCCTCACTGCGCCGCGCGTCGCTCCCCCACGCCATCACTGCGCCGCCGTCACCGGTCCCCCCTTCGTCCAGCGGCCGTACCACTTCAGCATGTAGAGCTGCGTGCGCATGAAATTGGACGGTCGCGACGAGGTCCCATGGTACTCGTCGTTGAAGCGCATCATGGCGACGGGCACGCCGAGCATCTTGAGCGCCTGGTAGTACTCCTCGGTCTGGCTCAT
>VSDC01000127.1:0-6403 GCA_047459275.1 Gemmatimonadota bacterium | reverse complement strand
GTCGCGCTCGAGGCAGGCGACGACGGTGCGCCGGCGTACATTGTCGAGCCGCCGGCGGGCCGGATGGCGATCTTCGTCGGCGACCTCGTGGACCGCGGGCCGGACACGCCGGGCGTGCTGCGACTCGTCATGAGCATGGTCGAGGCGGGCACCGCGCTCGCGGTCCCCGGCAACCACGACGTGAGGCTCGTACGGGCGCTCAAGGGCCGCAACGTCCGGGTCACGCACGGCCTCGCCGAGTCCCTCGAGCAGTTGGCACGGGAGACGCCGGAGTTCCGGCAGAAGGTCGTCGAGTTCCTGGACGGCCTGGTCAGCCACTACGTCCTCGACGACGGCAAGCTCGTCGTCGCGCACGCGGGGATGAAGGAGGAGTACCAGGGCCGTGCTTCGGGACGCGTGCGCGAGTTCGCGCTCTACGGCGAGACCACGGGCGAGACGGACGAGTTCGGGCTCCCCATCCGCAACGACTGGGCGGCCGAGTACCGCGGCCGGGCCATGGTCGTCTACGGCCACACCCCCGTGCCGGAGCCGCAGTGGCTCAACAACACGATCTGTATCGACACGGGCTGCGTCTTCGGCGGGCGCCTGACGGCGATGCGCTACCCGGAACGGGAGCTGGTCTCCGTGCCCGCGAAGCGGGTCTACGCGGAGCCGGTCCGGCCCTTCCTCCCCGAGACACTGGTCGCGCCCCGTCTCACGGAGCAGCAGCGCCTCGACGACGTGCTCGACATCGAGGACGTGATCGGGAAGCGCATCATCGCGACCCGGTTGCACGGCAACGTTACGGTGCGCGAGGAGAACGCGGCGGCAGCGCTCGAGGTCATGAGCCGCTTCGCCGCGAACCCGAAGTGGCTGATCTATCTGCCGCCCACGATGTCGCCTTCGGAGACGTCGCGGGAGCCGGGGTTCCTCGAGCACCCGGCCGAGGCCTTCGGCTATTACCGGCACGAAGGCGTACCGCGCGTCGTCTGCGAGGAGAAGCACATGGGCTCGCGGGCCGTCGTCATCGTCTGCCGCGACGAGGACGCGGCGCGCCGCCGCTTCGGCGTCGATGACGAAGGGATCGGCATCGTCTACACCCGGACAGGGAGGCGATTCTTCGCCGACACGGCGCTCGAGGCCGAGCTGCTCGCACGGCTGCAGGCGGCGATCGGCGCCGCGGGCATCTGGGAGGCGTTCGAGACGGACTGGGTCTGCCTCGACGCGGAGCTCATGCCGTGGTCGGCCAAGGCGGAGGAACTGCTCAGGCACCAGTACGCCGCGGTCGGCTCCGCGGCACGCGCGTCGCTCGCGGAGGCAGTCGCGGCGCTGGAACAGGCCGCCGCACGCGGCCAGGGCGCCGACCTCCTGGAGCGCTACCGCAGCCGTGCCGAGGCGACCGAACGGTACGTGGATGCATACCGGCGTTACTGCTGGGATGTGGCATCCGTGGCCGACCTCAAGCTCGCGCCGTTCCACCTGCTGGCGACGGAGGGCGCGGTGCACACGCACCGCGACCACGTCTGGCACATGGAGACGCTCGCGCGGATCTGCGCGGCGGATGAGGAAGTGCTCCTCGCGACGCCGTACCGCGTCGTCGATGTGACCGATCCCGCCAGCCAGGCGGAGGCGATCCGCTGGTGGGAGGAGCTCACCGACCGCGGCGGCGAGGGGATGGTGGTCAAGCCGTTCGATTTCGTCGTCAGGGGTCGGCGCGGCCTCGTGCAGCCAGCGGTGAAGGTCCGTGGGCGCGAGTACCTCAGGATCATCTACGGCCCTGAGTACGCGGCTCCGGAGAACCTGGAGCGACTCCGCTCTCGCGGGCTCTCGCACAAGCGCTCGCTCGCGCTGCGGCAGTTCGCGCTCGGCGTGGAGGGGCTCGAGCGGTTCATCCGCCGCGAGCCGCTGCGGCGCGTGCATGAGTGCGTGTTCGGGGTCCTCGCGCTGGAGAGCGAGCCGGTGGATCCGCGGCTGTGATGCGTGAGAATCACTCCTGCCGAAGCGCCTCCATCGGCTGGACCCGGAGCGCCCGGCGCGCCGGGCGGGCCGTAGCGAGTAGCCCGGCGACGATCACCAGCGCCGCGACCATGGGCACGAGCACGTGCTCCTGGCCGTTCAGGAATTCACCGCCGCTGATTCGGTCGAGCAACGCGGTGAAGATGGCCCCCACGGCCACCCCCAGCCCGAGCTGGAGCGCGGAGCGCGAGAAGATCGTCCGCAACACCTGGCGCCGCGATGCGCCGAGCGCGGACCGGATCCCGATCTCCCGGTACCGTCGTGTGACGGCGAACGACATCATCGCCGAGATCCCCACCGCGGAGAGAAGGAGCACGCTCAGCGTCACGAGGCCGACCATGACGACGGCGAATCGAACCGCACGACCGCCGTCCCCGAGGAAGCGGCGGACGAAGGAGCGGCTCACGACGGCGGCCGCACCGCCGGGCGCGTCGCCGGGCCCGAACGGCCGACCCGCCAGCACCTGGACGCCAAGCACATCGAAATAGTCGGGCGCGACGCCGGTGGAGAGCGCCACGGGACGTGCGGCGCTCGTCGTCGTCACCCCGCCCTCGACCTCGATGAGAACGCGCCGGCCGGAGCGCGGGGGCGCCGACGCGTACGTCACGCCGAGCACGCCCGGCTCCGCGGCGATCCGGCGGATCAGCTCGGCCTGGGTTTCGGCGAAGGACTCGCCCGCCGGTTCGACGGACGGAGCGGCCGGCGCCTCCCTTGCTGCGGCTTCGGCCCGATCGAGCCGGACCGAGAGCATCTCATCGACCGGGTAGGTCGGCTCGCCGCGCGATTCCTGATAGGTGAGCCAGGCGATCGCGATCACGGGCGGGAGCACCGCCATCGCGACCCCGACCTGCGCCACGATGAGCGCCGTCCAGGTCTTCCCGAGCTGCATTCCGGTCGCGCCGCCCATCTGCCGGAGCGTGGACTGCAGTCGCTGCCCGGTGGCCGCCAGTGCGGGGATGATGCCGACGATGAAGGCCCCGAGCACGGCGAGCCCCACGGCGTACGCCACCGTGGACGGCGGGAGACCGCGTTCGATCCAGTACGGAAGCTCCCCCGGATTGATCGCGACGATTTGCCGGAACCCGAAGTTCGCGATCAGCAGCCCGATCGCCGCCGCGAGCGAGGAGAGCGCGAGCGCCTCCACGAAGAGCTGCGTGATGATGCGCCGGCGGCTCGCGCCCAGCGCCGTGCGGACCGCGATCTCGGCCTGGCGAGCCGCCGTCCGGGCATAGACCAGCGACGAGACGGTCACCGCGACCGCGGCCAGGACCAGGACCCCGAAGAGCTGCATCGTCCAGACGATCCAGGCCGGGTACTGGTGCACGTCGAGCAGGGCGCGGACGTACGGCGCGACGATCGGGCGTAGGGTGGCGTATGCCGCGGGGAACTCGCGCGCGAGCCGCGCGCTCACGGTCCTCAATTCCGCTTCGGCCGCCGCCGTGGAAACGCCCGGGGCGAGCCGGCCGAAGATCGTCACGCGTCCGCCCTCGCCCGGGCCGTGGAGCGCAGCGACTTCACGATCGCGGGTTCGCTACAACAGGGCGTTCCAAATCCAGAAATCCCGCCGACCGCAAGAATGCCGTAGTGCGTTCGAGTTCCGAGTGGCGACCGAGTTCTTCGAGGTATTGCTCCGGCATGAGGGGGTTCCTCGTCAGAGAAACCCGATGAGCCTCGGCGGCGCGAACGATAAGGGATGGATTCGTTGCACTGAGAAGGGATATGAACTCGTCGACGGTCAGCGCCACGATGCCGTATGTCGTCGTCGTAGGGCGGGGGAAGTCTTTGGTGTTCTGCGTGACGATGTAGTCGGCTTCGTAGTGAATGGCGAGCGCTAGTACATGGCGGTCGTCATCATCCGGAAGAGTGAGCTGGTCGATCAGCGGCTCGTAATTCCGGCCCCACGCGTCCGGAAAATACTGTCGCATCTGGCCGATCAGTCTTTCCAACCGCTCTACCGCGAGCGGTCTCCCCATCAGTAGCCCAGCCCCAGGCTCTCGGTGAGCTCGGCCATCTCCTGCAATCCACGCAGGCGATCCGCCCGCGGGCGCGTCCCGGCCGCCGACCCACGCCGCTCCGTCCGCTCGCGATACGCGAGTACTTCGCTCCGCCGCACGCGGCGGTGCGTGCCCACCATGCGGTACGGAATCTCACCCTGCTCGAGCAGATCGACGAGCTTCGGGCGCGACATCCCGAGCAGCTCCGCGGCTTGACTCGTCGTGAGCTCTTCGTCGTCCTCCCGGTGAACGGCGATGTTTCGCCCTTCAGCCACGGCCTCGAGGAGTTTGAGCGCAAGATCCATCTCGGGCGACGAGAAAAGCGAGGACAACTGAGCCAGGGCATTCGGATCGCGCGCCGCACACCGCTCCCCCAGTTCGCGTAGATCCCTCGCAACGCGGCCGACGGCCTCGAGGTCGGAGCGGGAAGGAATGAGCTCATCCGGGGTTCTGGTGATGGTCATGGCACTTCACCTCCTCGACACGTTCTGGCATCGAAGATAAACGACAAACGAAACAAACGCAACAAACGAACCAAACGATATCCGGCCGGGCGCTCGCGGCGCGCGCCATCGCCAAGCGCGGCAACTCCGTTTCCGCTGGCGCGTCACGCGTCGACGTTGCATAGTCGTATCGATTTGCGGGCCCAGGTCGGATGCCGACGATCTCACGACTCGTCGTATGCCTACGACTTCGGAACCCAACGTGAATCGAAAGGCGCGCAGGCTCGGCCGCGTTCTCGGACCGCTGCGCGCGACCGCGCTCGGGCGCGCGATGAGCGTTGCCGTCGAGCAGCGCCGGGCGGCCCGGTCGTGGCGGAGGGGCATCGCGGAGATCGCGTCGTATCATGAAGCTCGCCGCGGCCGCGAGCCGGGCGAGGCGCTCTCGGACCGGGTCTGGTCGGACCTCGAACTGCAGAGCGTGTACGAGCGGATCGATCGGTGCGGCTCGCCCGTCGGCCAGCAGGTCCTGTACGACATGCTGCGGCGGCCGCTGTACGACGCGTCGGCAATCCTGCGACGCGGCGCGGCGATCTCCGCGTTGCGCGCCCGGCCGGAGCTCCGGGACCGGATCCGGGCCGCGCTGCATCCGCTGGCGCATCCGGTCTCGTACGACCTCCACCATCTGACGGCGAGCGAGCTGCCCGGCCGGCCGCGCTGGTACTTCCTCCTCCCGCTCCTCGGTCTCGCCGCGCCCGGCGCGTTGTTGGCGATGTCGTTCGCGCCGTTGGCCGGGCTGTTGATGCTCATCGGCGTCGCCGGGATCAACATCGGGATCCAGATCTATTACCGCCCCCGCGTCCAGCACCTCATCCGGGCGATCGCCGCGCTGCCCGGCCTGGTCCGCGCGGCGCGGACGCTGGGCACCGTGCAGGCGCCGGAGCTCGACGAAACGCTCGGGCGCCTTCGGGGTCGCGTTGACGCCCTGCGGTGGGCCCGCTGGTTCTTCGTCTACATCCGCCTGGAGTTCGAGGACGACCCGCTGGTCGGGTCGATCATAGGCTATCTCAACCTCCTGCTCCTGGCGGACGTGAACGCCTTCGTCTTCAGCGTCGACGCGATCGCCCGGCGCCGGCGCGAGCTCGACGAGATCGTCCGCGCCGTCGGCCTCCTCGATGCGCTGTGCGCCGTCGCCGAGTTCCGGGATTCGCTGCCGCATTGTTGCGCGCCGGAGTTCGACGGCCCGGCGAAGACGTTGCTGGGCGAGGCGATCTATCATCCGTCGCTGGACGACCCGGTCCCCAACGACCTCCGGATGGAAGGCGCGTCCTGGCTGATCACCGGCTCCAACATGGCCGGGAAGACGACGTTTCTCCGCGCCGCCGGCGCCTGCGCCGTCCTCGCGCAGACGATCGCGACATGCCCCGCGCGCCGGTGGCGGGCGCCGATCCTGAGGGTTCACACCTTCATCGGCCGGCGGGACGATCTCCTGAGGGGGAAGAGCTACTTCTACGTCGAAGCGGAGCAGTTGCGGGAGATGTTGATCCGGAGCGCGGAGGCCGCCGCGTCGCTCTTCGTCATCGACGAGCTGTACCGCGGGACGAACACCGGCGAGCGCGTGGCGGCGTCGCGCGCGGTCCTCGAGGCGCTGAACGCCGGCGATCACCTCTGCCTGGTGGCGACGCACGACCTCGAGCTCGTCGATCTCCTGCGCGGCCCCTGGGCGTTCCGGCACTTCCAGGAGACGATCGCCGACGGCGAGATCCATTTCGACTACCGTCTCCGGCCGGGCGCGGCGACCGCCGGCAACGCGCTCAAGTTGCTGGAAGCCTTCGGCTATCCGGCGGAGGTGCTGAGCAATGCCCGGTCGACGTTCGACGAGCTGCTCCGACGGTCCGGGGCGGTGGTCGACGCCGGGGCGGAGCAAAGGACGGAGAAGAGCCCGGCGAGCTGAAGGCGGCGGACGCGAGGCGT
>VSDC01000126.1:0-6413 GCA_047459275.1 Gemmatimonadota bacterium | reverse complement strand
GTGCCTCGGGAAGTCGACGTACGCGCGGTGCGGGATCATCGTGAACGTGACGCCGTTGGAGCCGGAGTGGGAGGGCTACCTGACCCTGGAGATCTCGAACACGACGCCGCTTCCGGCCAAGATCTACGCCGAGGAGGGGATCGCGCAGCTCCTGTTCTTCCAGGGCGACGAAGTGCCGGAGATCACGTACGCCATGCGGAACGGCAAGTATCAGGGCCAGGTGGGCGTCACGCTGCCGCGGCTCTGAGCGTCATGCCGACCGGCGCCACATGGACCACGCCAGCCACGCGAACGCGACGCAGACGATCGCCCACGTGATCCAGAGAATGATCAGTCCCGCCGTCCCCGCCGCCCTGCCGATGGTGGCGATCGCGCCGAGGCCCCAGAGGACGGGCATGAGGAGGAGGAGGAAGGCGAGGACGGCGACGATGGTGAGGAGTGCGCCGCGCCCGCGTCCGGGCTCGTCGGGTGGTCGTTCGGGGACGGGCTGAGCGCCGCCCTCGAACTCCGGCTCCCCTTTCGGTCTCGGTGTCGCCATCTCGCCGCCCTCCGGGCACGGTCCGGCGCCCGAACGATGCAAAGGGCACACCAGGGACGGCTCGGCGAACAGGCGACCCCCGGAGGCATTCGCCTCCGGGGGTCGCCTGCATCTCCGGGGCCGCGAGGCAACGCGCCCGGGTCCGCGTCCTCCCGCGCTCCCTCGGCGCTCCGTCCGCGCCCGCGCGGCGCCGCCCCCCTCCGGTTGGGCGACCCGCGGGGACCCCGGGCGGCGCCTCAGCCTGCCGTGGTCTCGCCGTAGAGGATCGCCTGCTTCACCTCGCCGATCGCCTTCGTGATCTGGATCTCGCGCGGGCAGGCGACCGTGCAGTTGTAGATCGTGCGGCAGCGCCAGACACCCGTCTTGCTGTTCAGGATGTCGAGACGCTCCTGTGCCGCACGGTCGCGCGAGTCGAAGATGAAGCGATGCGCGTTGACGATCGCCGCGGGGCCCACGAACTGGTCGTTCGCCCAGAAGGACGGACACGCCGTCGTGCACGCCGCGCAGAGGATGCACTTGGTCGTGTCGTCGAACCGCTCGCGCTCCTCGATCGACTGGAGTCGCTCCCGCCCGTCCGGCGGCACCTCGTCGTTCACCAGGTACGGCATGATCGAGCGGTACTGCGCGAAGAACGGCTCCATGTCGACCACCAGGTCCTTGATCACCGGCAGCCCCAGGAGCGGCTCGATCGTGACCTTCTCGCCCACGTCGCGCATGAGCACCTTGCACGCGAGGCCGTTCGCGCCGTTGATCCGCATGGCGTCCGAGCCGCACACGCCGTGGGCGCACGAGCGACGGAAGGTGAGGCTCCCGTCCTGGTACCACTTGATCTGGTTCAACCCGTCGAGCACCCGGTCCGTGGGATCCAGCTCGACCTGGTACTCCCTGTAGTACGGCTTCTTGTCCTTCGTCGGGTCGAACCGCTGGATGCGGAATGTCGCCTTCATGCTAGTACACGCGCTCCTTGGGCTCGAACTTCGTGATGATCACCGGCTTGTAGCGGATCTCGATCCCGCCGTCCTCGGTGCGATACGCGAGGGTGTGTTTGAGCCACTCCTTGTCGTTGCGCTCGGGGTAGTCCTCGCGCGAGTGGGCGCCCCGGCTCTCCGTCCGGTTCAGCGCGCACACGGCGGTGACCTCCGCCACGTCGAGCAGGTTGCCGAGCTCCCACGCCTCCAGGACGTCCGTGTTGAAGACGCGGCTCCGGTCCTGGACCCGGATGCGGGTGTAACGCTCCTTCAGCTCCCGGACCTTCTGGACCGCGTGCTCCAGGCCGGCCTTTTCCCGGAACACGCCCACATAGTCCATCATGGTCCACTGGAGCTCCTCCCGGATCTTCGCCGGCGACTCGTCGCCCTGGCCGGAGAAGAGGCGGTCGAAGGTCTCGCGGGTGGCGTCCAGCGCGTCTTGCGGCAGCGGCGCCAGGTCCGTCTGCTTGCAGAACTCCGCCATGTGGCGTCCCGCCCTGCGACCGAAGACGACCAGGTCGAGGAGCGAATTGGTGCCGAGGCGGTTCGCTCCGTGGACGCTCACGCAGGCGCACTCGCCCGCCGCGTAAAGGCCCGGCACGATCGTCTTCCAGTCGTCGATCACGACGCGCCCGTCCACGTCCGTGGGGATGCCGCCCATTGCGTAATGGGCCGTGGGCGCCACGGGGATCGGGTCGACCGCCGGGTCGATCCCGAGGTACGTCCGGCAGAAGTCCGCGATGTCCGGGAGCTTCGTCTCGACGACTTCGCGACCCAGGTGCGTCGCGTCCAGGTGGACCCACTTGTTCCCGTCGATCCCGCGCCCCTCGCGGATCTCCATGTAGATCGCGCGTGAGACGACGTCGCGGCTGGCCAGGTCCTTCATGGTCGGGGCATAGCGCTCCATGAAGCGCTCCCCGTGGTGGTTGCGCAGCACGCCGCCTTCGCCGCGCACGCCCTCCGTGATCAGGATCCCCAGCTTCGCGATCCCCGTCGGGTGGAACTGGTAGAACTCCATGTCCTCGAGGGGGATCCCGCGCCGGAACAGGATCGCCGGGCCGTCACCCGTGAAGGCGTGGGCGTTGGACGTCACCGCGAAGATCCGCCCGTGCCCGCCCGTGCTGAAGATCACCGCCTTCGCCCGGAAGAGGTGCAGCTCACCCGTCTCGATCTCGTAAGCGACGACGCCCGCGCAGCGCCCCTCGCTCATGATCACGTCCACGACCTGGTACTCGTCGAAGAACGTGACGTTGTGCTTGATGCACTGCTGATAGAGCGTCTGGAGGATCATGTGGCCGGTACGGTCGGCGGCGTAGCAGCTCCGCCGCACCGGACCCTCGCCGAAGTGGTGCGAGTGGCCGCCGAAGCGACGCTGCGCGATCCGCCCATCCTCCGTCCGGGAGAACGGAAGCCCCATGTGCTCCAGCTCGAGGATGACCTCGGGAGCGTCGTTGCACATGATCTCGATCGCGTCCTGGTCGCCCAGGTAGTCGCTCCCCTTCACGGTGTCGAAGGCGTGCCACTCCGGGTGATCCTCCTCGAGGTTCCCCAGCGCCGCCCCGATCCCGCCCTGGGCCGCACCCGTGTGAGAACGCGACGGGTAGAGCTTCGTCAGAACCGCGGCCTTGACGCCGCCACGGGTCAGGTGCAGCGCCGCCATCAATCCGGCGCCGCCGCCGCCGACCACGATCGCGTCGAATGTATGAACGTGACTCATGGCAAAGCCGCCTGCACGCTTTCCGGGGTGAACTGGAACGTCAGAATGATGTACGCGCCGATGCCGAGCAGGGCCACGTACACCAGGAAGATGAACGACTTCACGGCGACCGCCCACCCCGGCCTGCGCACGTAGTCGTCGACGATGTAGCGCAATCCGTTGATGCCGTGCGTCAACGCGAAGAAGAGCAGGAAGAAGTCGAAGACCTTCCAGAGCGGGTTCGTCCACCGCTCCGCGATCAGGTCGTAATCGATGTTGTCGACGCCGATCGCGAAGTGCATGTAGAAGAGGTGGAACACCGCGATGACGAGGAGGACGAGCCCCGAGATCCGCATGAAGAGCCACGAGTAGAGCTCGAAGTTCCCATGCGGTACCCGGCCGCGCCGGTTCACGAATGCCCGGCTCAGATTCCCGTTCATATCAGTGCGTGAAGATCGGCAGCAGGAACTGGTACGCGCCCCACAGGAAAATGGGGATGAAGATCGCGGCCTCGACCCAGATCAACTGGCGCTCGTACGGCCAGAGCTTCGGCCAGAAGTCCTGGACGATGATCCGGAACCCGTTCAGTGCGTGGAAGAGCACGCCGAACAGGAGGAACACCGTCAGGATCCGGCCGGGTGCCGAGTGGTAGAGGACGAGGAGTTCGTTGAAGACCTCCGGTCCGAAGGCCATCAGGAAGATGTCCACGATGTGGAGCGCCAGGAAGAAAAGGATTCCCAGCCCCGACGCGCGGTGCAGCAGCCAGGCGAACATCCCCTCGCGCCCGCGGTAGCGGAGCCCTTCCAGTATGGGCACTCCTCGCCGGTACACAGTTCTCGTAGCCATTTGCAGGTTGTCAGAGCAGGGCCATGGTCTCCCGGACCGCGTTGGCGGACGACTCGAGCATCGCCCGCTCCTCGGCGGTCAGCTCGACCTCGATGATCTTCTCAAGGCCGTTACGCCCGAGCTTGCACGGCACGCCGAGGAAGAGGCCGCTAAGGCCGAACTCGCCCTCGAGCCACGCCGAACAAGGCAGGATCCGCTTCTTGTCCTTGACGATCGATTCGACCATCTGGACGGTCGCCGCGGCGGGCGCATAGTAGGCGCTTCCCGTCTTGAGCAGGTTCACGATCTCTGCGCCGCCGTGGCGGGTCCGTTCGACGAGGGCGTCGATCCGCTCACGCGGCATGAGCTGGGTGAGCGGGATCCCGCTCACGGTCGTGTAGGAGATGAGCGGCACCATGGTGTCCCCGTGGCCGCCGAGGACGAGCGCCTGGATGTCCTCGACGCTCACGTCGAGCTCGAGGGCGATGAAGGAGCGGTAGCGCGCCGTGTCCAGGACGCCCGCCATCCCGATCACCCGCTCGCGGGGGAAGCCCGTCGTCTCCTTGCAGACGTACGCCATGACATCGAGCGGATTGGACACCATGATGACGATGGCGTTGGGCGCGACCTCCCGGATCTTCTCGGAGACCTGACGCACGATCCCCGCGTTCGTCCGGAGGAGATCCTCGCGGCTCATTCCCGGCTTGCGGGCGATCCCCGCCGTGACGACGAAGATGTCCGAGCCCGCCGCCGCCTCGTATCCGTTGCTGCCGATGACGCGGGTGTCGAAGCCCTCGATCGGCGCCCATTCCCACTGGTCGAGCGCCTTCCCCTGCGGGATCCCCTCGGCGATGTCGACCATGACGACTTCGCGCGCCAGCTCCTTCTGCGCGAGGAGCTGCGCCGCGGTGGCGCCCACGTGGCCCGCGCCCACGACCGTGATCCTGTTGACCATGACTCTATCTCACACCACCCGGGAGTTTCGAAGATTTTCGGATAAACCCGAAGCGCGGGCAAAGTATGGGAGGGCCGTCGAACTGTCAACGCGGCCTGTCAGCCGCCGACCTGCGAGAGGGCGACGAGGCCGCCGGAGCCCACGGCCGAGCCCTGGACGAGGTGGTGTCTCTCGGGTTTGATCTGGAGCGTCTGGCGTATGTACGGCTCGAGCGGCTCGCCCCGGCGTAGCGGGCCCCGCAGGTCGGTCTGGATCGAACCGAAGAGGCAGGGGCGGAGCTGTCCATCCGCCGTGAGGCGCATGCGGTTGCAGCGGTCGCAGTAGTTGTGGCTCATCGGCGTGATCACGCCTACCGTGCCGGCGGCGCCGGGGAAGCGGAAGTAGCGGGCCGGTCCGTTCCCGATCGGTCCTTCCACGGGCTCCAGGTCGCCGATCGCGCGAACGCGGTCAAGGATCTCGAAGGCCGGGATGTATTCCTCCATCGAGATGTCGAGGTTCGCCCCCACGGGCATGACCTCGATGAAGCGGACGTGCCAGGGGCGCTCGAGCGTGGCCCGCGCGAAGTCGACGAGCTCGTCGTCGTTCCGGCCACGCATGACCACGGTGTTGATCTTGATCGGCGAGAACCCGACCCGCTCCGCGGCGGCGAGGCCTTCGAAGATGTCGGAGTGCACGCCCTGGCGGCGGGCGATCGCGTCGATACGGTCCGGGCGCAACGAATCGAGCGACACGTTGATGCGGTGCACGCCCGCCTCGCGGAGCTCCTCGGCGAGAGGGGCGAGGAGGACGCCGTTCGTCGAGAGGGCGATGTCTTCGATCCCCGGCACCTCGGCGAGCATGCGAACGAGCGCGGGCAGGTTCCTGCGCACCAGCGGCTCCCCGCCAGTGATCCGAACGCGGCGCAGCCCCATCCGCGCCATCGTCCGGACGATCTCCGCGATCTCCTCGAAGCGGAGGATCTCGTCCCGCCGAAGCCACTGCAGCCCCTCCAGCGGCATGCAGTAGACGCAGCGCAGGTTGCACTTGTCCGTGACCGAGATCCGGAGGTACTCGATGCGCCGGCCGAATCCGTCGCGCATCTCCTCCCGGCTGGCCGAGTCCCGCTCAATCACCGGTCGCCTCCGGTACGGGCGGCACCTGCCCCTCGAGCCAACGGGCGTCGCCCTCGGCGTAGTACTCCTCCTTCCAGACCGGCAGCCGCTTCTTGATCTCCTCGATCACGTACCGGCTCGCCTCGTACGCCTCGGCCCGGTGGGGGCTGGACACCGCGATCGCCACGCTCACCTCGCCGACCCGCAGGGGTCCGATCCGGTGCGCGACCACGATCCGATCCGTGCCCAACCGCGTCGCCGCCTCCGCCGCGATCTCCGCGAGCACCGACTCCGCCATGGCGACGTAGGCGTCGTACCGCATCCCGACGACGCGCCTGCC
>VSDC01000125.1:0-6426 GCA_047459275.1 Gemmatimonadota bacterium | reverse complement strand
CTCATCTCCGGCGAGCTGCGGGTGAAGGACGCCGAGCGCCTGGTCGCGGCCGCGACGTGATCGCGGTCCGCCATCGTCCAACCCTACGCCGTGAGGGCGGCCCATCCGACGCCCGTCGATCGCCGTCGCGGTGCGAAGGGACCAGCCGATCCTTGCGCTCCGATGCCGCCTCCCACATTTTACTCAATGCGTTGAGAAAAATTACTCAATGCGGTGAGTAAAACGTCATGCCCGAATACCGGCGCCCCGCGGCGGCCACCCTCGAAGCCCGACTGGCCGAGCCACGACGGTTCATCCAGGTGATCGCCGGGCCGCGCCAGGTGGGGAAGACGACCCTCGTCCTCCAGGTCGCCGAACGCCTCCGCATCCCCTGCCGGTACGCCAGCGCGGACCAGCCCACGCTCCGCGGCCCGGGGTGGATCGCCGAGCAATGGGACGCCGCCCGCGCGGAGTTCGGCCGCGACGACGGCGTCCTGATCCTCGACGAAGTGCAGAAGGCCGCCGACTGGGCCGAGTCCGTCAAGCGGCTGTGGGACGAGGACACGCGGGAGAAGCGCCCTCTGCGGATCGTGCTCCTCGGCTCGGCGCCGCTCCTGATGCAACGGGGCCTCTCCGAGAGCCTCGCGGGGCGGTTCGAGGTCATCCGCCTGACCCACTGGTCCCCGGCCGAGATGCGCGAGGCGTTCGGCTGGTCGGTGGAACAGGCCATATTCTACGGCGGCTACCCGGGCGCGGCGCCGCTGATCGCCGACCACGAGCGGTGGGTCCGCTACATCCGGGACTCCATCATCGAGCCGACGATCTCCCGCGACGTGCTCCTCATGACGCGGGTGGACAAGCCGGCGCTGCTCCGGCGACTCTTCGAGCTGAGCTGCCGATACTCCGGACAGGTCCTGTCGTACAACAAGATGCTCGGCCAGCTCCAGGACGCGGGGAACACCACCACCCTCGCCCATTACCTGGACCTCCTGGCCAGCGCCGGCATGGTCACGGGGCTGCCCAAGTACGCGGGCCAGATCGTCCGCCGCCGGGGCTCGAGCCCCAAGCTGCAGGTCATGAACACGGCGCTGATGACGGCGCTCTCCGGCTACACGTTCGACGAGGCGCGCTCGGACCCGGAGTTCTGGGGCCGGCTGGTGGAGTCGGCGGTCGGCGCGCACCTCGCGAACGCCGCCTTCGCGAGCGACTTCGAGCTCTACTACTGGCGCGAGCGCGACCGGGAAGTCGACTTCGTCGTCGAGTCGCACGGCCGTCGCACCGCCATCGAGGTGAAATCGGGTCGGGCCCGCGATTCGCTCCCGGGACTCGACGCCTTCATCTCGACCTTCGGCGAGTCCCGCCGGCTCCTCGTGGGCGCCGGCGGGATCGACGTCGCGGAGTTCCTCTCCTCGCCCGTCTCCAGGTGGCTGCAATGACGAAACTCAACGAATCCGACGTCGAAGAGGCCGCCCTCGCCTGGCTCGAGGGGCTGGGCTGGGCCACGCTTCACGGTTCCATGATCGCGCCGGACGCGCCGGGAGCCGAGCGGCGGGACTTCGGCGACGTCGTCCTCGAACAGCGACTCCGCTCGGCCCTCGCCCGGCTGAACCCCGGCCTCCCGCAGGAAGCGCTGGACGACGCCTACCGCAAGGTGACCCGCCCCGAGGGCGCGGACCTCATCCAGCGCAACCGCGCGGTGCACCGGATGCTGGTGAACGGCGTGACGGTGGAGTACCGGGCCGCGGACGGCACGATCCGCGGCGCGCAGGTCCGCGTCATCGACTTCGACGACCCGGCGGCCAACGACTGGCTCGCGGTGAACCAGTTCGCCGTGGTCGAGAACCGGCGCACGCGACGCCCCGACATCGTCCTCTTCGTGAACGGGCTCCCGCTCGCCGTCCTCGAGCTCAAGAACGCGGCGGACGAGGAGGCGACGATCTGGACCGCGTACCAGCAGCTCCAGACGTACCAGGCGGAGATCCCGTCGCTCTTCGCGTCGAACGCGGCGCTCGTCGTGTCGGACGGCGTCGAGGCCCGCATCGGCGTCCTCGGGGCCGGGCGGGAGTGGTTCAAGCCGTGGCGCACGGTCGATGGGACGGAACTGGCCGGGGAGACCGAGCCGCAGCTCCGGGTCCTCATCCAGGGTGTGTTCGAGCACCGCCGCTTCCTGGACCTCGTCCGGGACTTCATCGTCTTCGAGGACGACGACGGCCGGATCACGAAGAAGATGGCCGGCTACCACCAGTTCCACGCCGTGCAGGTCGCGGTGCGGGAGACGCTCCGGGCGGCGGAGCTCGGGGCCGGGTACGGGGCGCGTCCGGAGCCCGAGTTCGTGCGTCCGCGCCCGGAGGAGCGCTACCGGACCTGCGTCCCCTTCGTCCCCCTCCAGGCCGCCGCCGGGTACTTCGGCGATCCGCGAAGCCTCCCGGACGAGGACGAGCTCGAGTGGGTCGCGGTCCGGACGCACCGCAAGCTGCGCCCCGGCATGTTCGTCGCCCGCGTCGAGGGCCGCTCGATGGAGCCGGCGATCCCGGACGGCGCGCTCTGCCTCTTCTCCGCGCCGGTCGAAGGAACCCGCCACGGGAAGACGGTGCTCGTCGAGCTCCGCGACGCGGTGGATCCCGAGACCGGCGAGCGCTACACGGTCAAGCGCTACGAGAGCGAGAAGGTCCCGGCGGGGGTCGATTCGTGGCGCCACGCGTCGGTCACGCTCAAACCGGTGAACCCGGAGTTCCCGCCGATGCGGCTCGAGCCGGAGGAGGCCGACCGGCTCCGCGTCGTCGCCGAGCTCGTGGAGGTGCTGGAGGCGCCGGCGCCCGAGGATCGGCGACGCGGAGACCGCCGCATCGGCGTCGTCTGGCACACGCAGGGGTCCGGGAAGAGCCTCACCATGGCGTTCTACGCCGGGCGGATCATCCGCGAGCCGGCGATGCAGAACCCCACCATCGTCGTCCTCACGGACCGGAACGACCTGGACGACCAGCTCTTCGGGACTTTCTCCCGCTGCGTCGACCTCCTCCGGCAGCCGCCGGTGCAGGCGGAATCCCGGGCGCACCTGCGGGAGCTGCTGTCGGTGGAATCGGGCGGCGTCGTCTTCACCACGATCCAGAAGTTCTTCCCGGAAGCGAAGGGCGACCGGCACCCGGTGCTCTCCCGGCGCCGCAACATCGTGGTCATCGCCGACGAGGCGCACCGCAGCCAGTACGACTTCATCGACGGCTTCGCGCGCCACATGCGCGACGCGCTCCCCAACGCGTCCTTCATCGGCTTCACCGGCACGCCGATCGAGAAGGAGGACGCCAACACCCGCGCCGTCTTCGGCGATTACATCAGCATCTACGACATCCAGCAGGCGGTGGAGGACGGCGCCACCGTCCCGATCTACTACGAGAGCCGGCTCGCCAGGCTCGCCCTCGACGAGGCGGAGCGGCCCCGCATCGACCCGGACTTCGAGGAGGTCACCGAGGGCGAGGAGGCCGAGCGGAAGGAGCGCCTCAAGAGCAAGTGGGCGCAGCTCGAGGCGATCGTCGGCGCGCCCCGTCGCCTCCAGCTCGTCGCGGCGGACATCGTGGAGCACTTCGAGCGGCGGCTCGAGGCGCTGGATGGGAAGGGGATGGTCGTCTGCATGAGCCGCCGGATCGCCGTCGAGCTGTACAACGAGATCGTGAAGCTGCGCCCCGAGTGGCACTCCGACTCCGACGAGGAGGGCGTCGTCAAGGTCGTCATGACCGGGTCGGCCTCGGACCCGCCCGAGTGGCAGCCGCACATCCGCAACAAGGCCCGGCGCGAGGCCCTGGCCCGGCGCTTCCGCGACCCGAGCGATCCCTTCCGGCTCGTGATCGTGCGCGACATGTGGCTCACGGGCTTTGACGCGCCCCCGCTCCACACCATGTACCTCGACAAGCCGATGCGCGGTCACGGGCTCATGCAGGCCATCGCCCGGGTGAACCGCGTCTTCCGGGACAAGCCCGGCGGGCTCGTGGTGGACTACCTGGGGATCGCGCGGGAGCTGAAGGAGGCGCTCGAGACGTACACCGCGAGCGGCGGGCGCGGCCGCACGTCGCTCGACCAGGAGGAAGCCGTCGCGGTCATGCTCGAGAAGTACGAGGTCTGCTGCGACCTCTTCCACGGCTTCGACTGGTCGAAGTGGACGACGGGGACGGCGGAGGAACGCCTCGGCCTCCTCCCGGCGGCCCAGGAGCACATCCTCGCGCAGGAGAACGGGAAGGACCGGTTCATCCAGGCGGTGCGCGAGCTGTCGAAGGCCTTCGCCCTCGCCGTGCCCCACGAGGAGGCGATTCGGATCCGGGACGACGTCGGGTTCTTCCAGGCCGTGCAGTCCGTGCTGGCCAAGCGGACGCTCGGCGACCCGCGGCCCGAGGAGGACCTCGACCACGCCATCCGACAGATCGTCGCCCGGGCCATCGCGCCGGAGGGCGTGATCGACGTCTTCGCCGCCGCGGGCCTGAAGAAACCGGACATCTCGATCCTCTCGGAGGAGTTCCTGGCCGAGGTCCGGGGGATGCCGCAGAAGAACCTCGCCGTGGAGCTGCTGAGGAAGCTCCTCCAGGGCGAGATCCGCACGCGCAGCCGGAAGAACCTGGTCCAGTCGCGCTCCTTCGCGGAGATGCTCGAGCAGTCGGTCCGCCGCTACCAGAACCGGACGATCGAGGCCGCGCAGGTCATCGAGGAGCTCATCGCCCTCGCGAGGGAGATGCGGGAGGCGAACGCCCGGGGCGAGCAGCTCGGACTCACCGAGGAGGAGCTCGCCTTCTACGACGCCCTCGAGACGAACGACAGCGCGGTGAAGGTCCTCGGCGACGAGACGCTCCGACAGATCGCGCGGGAGCTGGTGGATACGGTCCGCAACAACGTCACCATCGACTGGACGCTGCGCGAGGACGTGCGGGCGCGGCTCCGCGTCATGGTCCGCCGCATCCTGCGCAAGCACGGCTACCCGCCGGACAAGCAGGAGAAAGCCACGCAGACGGTGATCGAACAGGCGGAGCTGCTGTCCGCGGAGTGGGCGGCGTAACGGCCGGTGCGCGCGGCCGGGGGCCGCTGTGGACGCGGTGGTGGCGACGATCGGAGCCGCCGACAGCCCGGCGGTCGAGGTCTTCGAGTACATCGCGGACGTTGCACTGGACGCGGCGGGCGACCTGTACGTCCTCGACGGATTCGCGCACGAGGTTCGACGATTCGGTCTCGACGGCACGTTCCGCCGACGGTTCGGCCGTGAGGGCGACGGGCCGATCGAGTTCCGGAACCCGGTCGCCATCGGTGTGGATCCGACGGGGCTGTACGAGCTGATCGAGATCTATCAGACCGACTCCGCGAAGTAGACGAATGCCCCCGGCGCGCACGACGCCGGGGGCTTCATCCGTAGGCCGTTCCTCACTGCCCGCTCGGCACCATGGGCCGGCGGCGCGGCTCGGCGAGGGCGGTGAGCGCGGTGCAGATCTTGTCGAGCTCCCGCTCCTCGTCCCGGATCAAGGCCTCCGCGAGGAGCTGGAGCACGCGCAGGTTCGTCTTTCCCGCGTCATCCATGGCGTCGCTGCCCTCGTCCAGCCGCACCTGGAACCGATAGTACTCGTGCCCGTTCCCGCGTTCCAGGAGCTTCTCCGCCTGATACTCCACGGTCTCGGCTACCCCGTGGAAGACCACGCTCAGGATCGGCCGGGCCCAACCCGCCAGACCCCAGTCCTTGGCGTCGTCGTACCACAGTGGCCGCGTCAGCTCGCCCGTTCCGAGCGACAACACGAGGATCCGGTCGTCCGGGCCCGCTTCCGCCAGCACGTCGGCCAGCGCGCACATGGTGGGGTTGTTGGCGAACACGCCCCCGTCGATCAGGGTCCAGAAGTCGTCCTTCTTGCCGTTGACCGGAATGCGGCACGGCTCGAAGTACGTCGGCGCGGCAGAGGTCGCCCGCGCCACCTGCCACATGGGGAAGTCGTAGTCCCGATTCTCACGGGCGCGCCGGCTGCGGAAGAAGAAAGGCGTCCTCCTCTCGATCTCGTAGCTCGTCACCAGGACATCCGTCAGGGCTTCCTTCAGCCTCGCCTTGTCGAAGTACTTCTGGAGGACCTCTTCGATGCCCTTCGACGGATACTTCTCTTCGGCGACGCCGCCCACGGACCGGATGCGGTGCCACGTCGGGCGGTGGAAGATCCGCGGGCCTTCCTCCTTGTACAGTTGGACGAGCTCGTCGGCGCAATACTTCGGCTTGCCGTCGGGCCCCGGCACCGTGAGCCCCAGCGCCAGGATCCCGCCCGTCGACGTCCCCGCGATCAGGTCGAAGAGCTCGGCGATGGGCTTGTTGGTGCGGCGCTCGATCTCCCCGAGCACGAGCGCGGGGATGATCCCGCGGATTCCGCCGCCATCGATCGAGAGGACGCGAATCGTCCGGGCCATGTCATCCTCCTCGGAGCAGGTGGATCGACGCCTCCG
>VSDC01000124.1:0-6473 GCA_047459275.1 Gemmatimonadota bacterium | reverse complement strand
CCCTTCACCGCCCGCGGTCGGCGCCAACCCGCGCCGCTACCACGGGCTCCTCGTCGTCGCTCGACGCCCGCCGACCGAGCGCGTCGTCCTCCTCTCCCGCCTGGAGGAAACGCTCTTCACGCCCGACGGCGAACGCTACGACCTGGCGGCCAACGTCTACCCCGGCGTCGTTCACCCGGAAGGGCACCGGTACCTGGAGGAGTTCCGCCTCGACCCGTGGCCGACGTGGCGCTACCGCCTCGGCGCCCTGGCGCTGACGCGGACGCTCTTCGTGGTCCGGAGCACGGGCGCCGTCGTGCTGCGCTACCGCCTCGAGGGCGGCGGCGCGCGCATGGAGCTCCGGCCCCTCGTCGCCGGCCGGGACTTCCATGCGCTCGTGACGGCGAACGACGACGTCGCCCGTAACGCGCGCGTCGGTCCGGGACACGTCGCCTACACCCCCTACCCGGGGCTCCCGCCCCTCGTGCTCTCTTTCGACGGCGGCGAGTGGCGCGACACGGGCGACTGGTACTACTCGACCGTCTACCCCATCGAGGCGGAGCGCGGGCTGGACGACCGGGAGGACCTGTTCTGCCCGGGCGTGCTGACGACGGAGCTGCAGGCGGACCGCACCTGGACGCTCGCGTGCGCGACGGCGCCGGTCCCCGTGGCCCAGGCGGAGTCGTGGGAGTTCGAGGAACGGCGTCGCCGGGCCGAGATCGCCGCCCGGGGCTGGCGCGTAGGCGGCGGCGATGGCCCGCTCGGCGAGCTCGGCGCCCGCCTCGCCCTCGCCGGCGACGCGTTCCTCGTCGAGCGCGACGGCCAGACCACGATCCTGGCCGGGTACCCGTGGTTCGCCGATTGGGGGCGGGACGCGATGATCGCGCTCCCCGGGCTCTGCCTCGCCCTGGGGCGAACGGCGGAAGCGGCTTCGGTCCTCCGCGTCTTCGCCGCGCACCTCCGGGACGGGCTGATCCCGAACCGGTTCCCGGACTACGGCGGCGACCTTCCTCTGGAGAACTACAACGCCGCGGACGCTTCGCTGTGGTTCGTCGAGGCCGTCGGCGCACTCGCGGACGCGGGCGGCGAGGTTCGGGAGTTGTGGCCGGCCGTGCGGGCGATCCTGAACGCGTACCGCGAGGGCACACATTTCGGGATCGGGCTTCAGCCGGATGGCCTGGTGCGGCAGGGCACGGAGGGCGTCCAGCTCACCTGGATGGATGCCCGGGTCGACGGCTGGGTCGTTACGCCCCGCGAGGGGCGGGCAGTCGAGATCAACGCGTTGTGGTACAACGCGTTGCTTCGCGCGGCGGCGCTGGCCGAGGGGGTGGGCGAGCCGTCCGGCGAGTACAGGGCGCTCGCGGAGCGGTCGCGGGAGGCGTTCCAGGCCTTCTGGTACGAGGAAGGCCGATACCTCTACGACCGGATCGACGACGCCGGCCGCTCGGACCCGTCGCTGAGGCCGAACCAGCTCTTCGCGGTTGCGTTGCCGAATTCGCCGCTGTCGGTGGAGCAGGCGGCCGGCGTCGTGGCCGCGGTCGAGAGAGAGCTTCTGGTGCCGCTGGGCGTCCGGACCCTGGCGCCCGGGGACCCGGCGTACAGAGGTCAGTACACGGGCGGGCGCCACGAGCGCGACGCGGCCTACCACCAGGGAACGGCGTGGCCGTGGCTGCTCGGGCCGTTCGCGGCGGCGTACCTGCGCGTGCACGGGCATGGGGAGGCGGCGCGCGAGCGGGTGCGCGAGCTGTTGATCCCCGTGGCGGCGCACATGAGGGAGTTCGGGCTCGGGCAGATCGCCGAGGTCGTGTCCGGGGATCCGCCCCACGTGCCGGGCGGGTGCTTCGCGCAGGCGTGGAGCGTGGCCGAGGCGATCCGGATCGTTGGGATGGTGGCGGGGTCGGGGAGCGCAACGGGAACGTGAGGTGGTGGGTGGAGGCGGGAAAGGCCGCGCGTCGCCGGGACGGGTGGAGGCCTGGCGGCGCCGGGTCGGACGGCGGCCTGGCGGCGCGATCCAGCGGTGTGATCGGCTCGTGCGATCGGGTGGCGCGATCGGGTGGCGCGATCGGGTGGCGCGATCGGGTGGCGCGATCGGGTGGCGAAGCACCGGGCGGTGCTGTAGTTTCCCGTTCATGGATCTCATCGCTCTCTTCCTGATCGGCGCGGCCAGCATAGGGTTCGTGCTGGCTCCGGTGTTCCGGGTGCGGCGCACGACGGCTGCGGGCTTGCCGGCCGACCTCGACGACGCCTGGCTGGACCGCGAGGTCGAACGCTACCGCGAGGCCGTGCGGGCAGGGACGGTTTGTGGGAGCTGCCGGTTCGCGAACCCGGTGGGGAGCCGGTACTGCGCGGATTGCGGCAGGCGGCTCCCGGCACGGTAGGGAGGGGAATGGCAACGGCGTCGGGGGTTGTCGACCTTCGCAGCGACACGGTGACGCGGCCCACGCCCGGGATGCGGGAGGCGATCGCCCGGGCCGAGGTCGGCGACGACGTACTCGGCGACGATCCGACGGTGAAGAAGCTCGAGGAGCGCGTCGCCGAGATCCTGGGGAAGGAGGCGGCGCTCTTCTTCCCGAGCGGGACGATGGCGAACCAGACGGCGGTCGCGATCCTGACCACGCCGGGGACCGAGGTCATCATCGAGGAAACCGGTCACATCCTTGACTGGGAAGGCGGCGCGGCGGCCCAGTGGGCGGGGATCCAGCTCCGACCCGTCCCGACGGCCGACGGCCTGCTCACCCCGGAGCTCGTGCAGCGCGCGATCCGGCCGGACGTGCGCATGGGGGTGCGCACCTCCCTCATCTGCCTGGAAAACACCCACAACGCCGCCGGGGGCAAGATCATGCCCCTCGAGACGATGCGCGCCATCCGCGACATCGCGGCGCGACGCGGGATCCCGATCCATCTCGACGGGGCCCGGCTCTGGAACGCGAGCGTCGCGGCGGGCATCCCCGAAGCGATGTTCGCGGCCGAGGCCGACACCGTCATGGTCACCCTGTCCAAGGGGCTGGGCTGTCCGGTCGGGTCGCTCCTGGCCGGAACCGCCGAGCTGATCGGGGAG
This sequence comes from Gemmatimonadota bacterium, assembly GCA_047459275.1. Classification (GTDB taxonomy): domain Bacteria; phylum Gemmatimonadota; class Gemmatimonadetes; order Longimicrobiales; family RSA9; genus CALBZE01. The sequence goes on along the minus strand of VSDC01000124.1, from coordinate 3,436 downwards.
GCCTGGTACGTCCGGCGCCGCCACGGCGGCGGGATGCGCCAGTCCGGGATCCTGGCCGCCGCCGGCCTCTACGCCCTGGAACACCACCGGGAGCGGCTCGCGGAGGACCACGCCCGCGCCCGGCGGCTCGCGGAGCTGCTCGACGGGACGCCCGGGATCCGGGTGATCCCGCCCGAGACGAACATCGTCATGATCGACATCGAGCGGGAGGACCTGGACGCGTTCGCTCTCGTCGAACGCGCCCGCGCCCGGGGGGTGTTGCTCACGCCGTTCACCGCCACCCGCGTCCGGGCGGTGACCCATCTGGACGTCGACGACGCCGGCATCGAGCGCGCCGCCGCGGCCACCCGCGCAGCCGTCGGATCGCCGTCGTGAAATTCGCAGAACTTCGCCGCGGTATCCGGCCGGCCGGACCGCGAGACAAGTGTTGTCCCATGCGGAAATTTCGGCGGCCGGTCGAGATCTTGACTGCGCACGAAAAATCATGAAAATTCTGCGGTGGCGACAGGAACCGCCGACCGGCCAGGGGGTACCACCGACGTCGAGCACGCAACCGATCCCACAGGGAGAAAAGGCGGAACTATGCCGACCGTTGAAATCAGTGAAGAGAAGCGCAAGGCGCTGAGCGTGGCGATCGCGCAGATCGAGCGGGCGCACGGAAAGGGCTCGATCATGCGGATGGGCGCCGACGGCGCGCGCGTCGTGGTCGAGGCGATCTCGACCGGTGCGATGAACCTGGACGCGGCGATCGGGATCGGTGGGATCCCCCGTGGCCGGATCACCGAGATCTTCGGTCCGGAGTCGAGCGGGAAGACGACGCTGTGTCTGCACGTGATCGCGAACGCGCAGAAGAAGGGCGGCGTCGCGGCGTTCATCGACGCGGAGCACGCGCTGGACATCGAGTACGCGCGCAAGCTCGGCGTCGACGTCGAGAACCTGCTGGTCAGCCAGCCGGACACGGGCGAGCAGGCGCTGGAGATCGCGGAGGTCCTGATCCGGAGCGGCGCCGTCGACGTCGTGGTCATCGACTCGGTGGCGGCGCTGGTGCCGCGGGCGGAGATCGAGGGCGAGATGGGCGACTCGCACGTGGGTCTGCAGGCGCGGCTGATGAGCCAGGCGCTGCGGAAGCTGACGGGCGCGGTCAACCGTTCGCAGACGGCGGTGATCTTCACCAACCAGATCCGCGAGAAGATCGGCGTCATGTTCGGCAACCCGGAGACGACGACGGGTGGCCGCGCGCTGAAGTTCTACGCGAGCCTGCGCCTGGACATCCGCCGGATCGGCGCGATCAAGGACGGCCAGGAGCAGGTCGGGAACCGGACGCGGGTGAAGGTGGTGAAGAACAAGGTCGCGCCGCCGTTCCGGCAGGCCGAGTTCGACATCATGTTCAACGAGGGGATCAGCCACACGGGTCTGCTGATCGATCTCGGCGTCGAGACGGAAGTGATCGAGAAGTCGGGCGCCTGGTTCAGCTACGGGGACGTCAGACTGGGTCAGGGCCGCGAGAACGCCAAGGCGTACCTCAAGGAGAACCCGGAGCTCGCCGCGGAGATCGAGGCGAAGGTCCGCGAGCAGCTCAACGTCCGCGGCGTCGGCGTGGCCGCCGCTTCGGACGACTGAGGCCTCGCCGTTCCCGAATGCCGAAGTCGGTCGAGACGGAACGCCTCCGGTGAATTCGCCGGAGGCGTTCGTGTATCGAAACGAAGTCCTTGACAAGCGCCACCGTCGTAGTCGCAGAGTGGACCTGGACGGGAAGGCCGGAGACTCTACCGGTGAGGCCACCATGCGCAACGTGATCGTGATCACGCTCGTCGGGCTCGCGACCCTGGCGACGGCGGTCGCGCCGACGGCGGCGCTCGGGCAGGTGGGCGACATTTCGAAGGTAACGTACCCGGGGTGGATTCCCTCGGACAGAGTCGTCCCGGAGATTACCGTCGAGGTGTCGTACGACTCGGTCTCCGGCCTCTGGCGCTATGACTACACGGTGCGGAACGGCTCGACGGCGGAGCAGCCGATCCAATCGGTGCTGCTGCGGTTCAACGCGCCGACGGCCGGGGTGACGAGTCCCGCCGGCTGGTTCCAGTTGGTGCACTTCTCCACGGCGGCCGGTGCGATCCCCGGCGTGACTTTCGCCGCCGAGGCCTCGGAGGAGCTCGTCGAGACGCCGGCCGGAGTCGTGCCGGGAGCACCCGAGGCGGCCATCCCGCCGGGCGACTCGCTTACGGGGCTGTCGATCACGAGCCCGTACCCGCCGGGGTACGCGCGGACCTACGTCCAGGGATTCGCGCCGGTGCCTTACCTGCCGGTGGGCTTCGACGAGCCGACGGTGGTCCCCGACGATACGACGAACTCCCAGCGGGGCTGGACGCTCGGCCCGACCCGGTACACATCCGTCGTGACGACGGGAGGGCGTCGGCCGGCGGTGGACGGGTTCCTTGTGTTCATGAACCTGGATCGGCGCGGCACGACGCTGCGCAATCCGGCGCCGATCGCGCTCGACTTCGCCGCCGGTGGCGAAACCGTGTTCCGCGAGACACTCGTGGTCGAGCTGAACGGCGTCGACGTGACGGCGGCGTTCCACCCGGGTCCAGCGGACGGCGCCGACCTCGTCGCCGTGTTCCAGCTCGGCAAGTCGCCGCTTGTCGTCGGGCGCAACGTGCTCACGGCCCGAGTCGAGGGCATCGTGCCCGGGACGAATCGCCGTGCCGCCGACACCGAACGGCTGGTGTTCACCGTGGAGCCCTGAGTCGTGGGTGTCCGGCCGGCACGATGCTGCGACTGTCCGGTCGAAGGTCGCAGTGGTCGCCGGCGCGATGGAGCGGCGCTGGAATCCGTTCCTGGCGCTCCTCCTGGAATGGAAAGCGGAGCCGAGAAGCCTCGGCTCCGCTTTACCGTCTATGGCAGGCTCTCAGCCACCTCTGGCCAACGTAGCCGCCGTCGTCGCACGCACCAACGCCTTCGGGATGACTCTTGTCTGGTCACCCGGCCAGAGTGATCGTCACGCGTCCGTGCCGATCCCCACCACGCGCAGGCGCATGACGTGCTGGACGTCCAGCTCGTCACGCCAGACTCCATAGACGTCGTTCCCGACGAACCTCATGGGGTTGAACCGGTCGGGGAAACGGACGACGCCCAGGTAGCGGCCCTCGGCGTCGAAGACATCCCAATTGGGAGCGCCGAGGTCCTGGAGATCGACCGTACCGGAAACCGCCACGTCCGCTGCGGTCTGGACGTGCTGGACCCACAACGTTCCCGCCGGGCCGGCCATCAGGTTGGCGAACGCCGGGTAGTGTTCGGCGAAGGTGAGCGACTGGAGCAGCATCTGCCGCGCCACCGGCGGTGCCCCCTGTTGCTCGAGGAGCCTCTCCAGGGCTTGACGGATCGTCTGCTGGTCGGCCTGGGTGACCGGCTGCCGCTCGAAGGGGCGCTTCACGAT
>VSDC01000123.1:0-6493 GCA_047459275.1 Gemmatimonadota bacterium | reverse complement strand
CGCAAGGACGCCGAGGTGGGCGAGGTCGTCGCGCCATCGGTCGCCGGCACGGGGCTCACGCGCGGCGCCGTCGTGACCATGGCCGACCTCTCTACCCTCGAGGTCGAGGTCGACGTGAACGAGGCGTACATCGGCGGCGTCCGTCGCGACCAGCCCGCCGAGATCATTCTCGACGCCTACCCGACCCTCCGCTTCCCCGGCCGCGTCCGTCAGATCATGCCCACGGCCGACCGCCAGAAGGCGACGGTCCTCGTCCGGGTCGCGATCGAAACCCAGGACTCGCGCATCCTCCCGGAAATGGGCGCGCGCGTCGTCTTCCTCGAGCCGACCGGGGCGGAGATCCTCGCCGACGCGACCGGTGCGGAGGGCGCCACCGCAGGCGAAACAGGCGATCCCACGCGCGCCACGCCCGGCGCCTCCCGAACCCCGACCCCGCGCCGCGTCTTCGCGCCCGCCGCGGCGGTCCGTAACGAAGGAGGCGAGAACGTGGTCTACGTCGTCGTGGGCGACGTCGTGCGGCGCCGCGTCGTCGACGCCGGCCCGGTCTCCGGCGGCGAGCGCGAGATCCGGCAGGGGCTGAACGGAGGAGAACGACTCGTCGTCGACGCGCCCGCAGGGCTCGCCGACGGCGCCCGCGTCCGCATCGCGGGGACCAACTGAACTCGGAGGCGAAAATGCCGCTGGTCGAAGTGCGGGACGTACGGAAGGTCTATCGGAGGGACACCGTCGAGGTCCCGGTCCTCGACGGCCTGAACCTGGACATCGAGGAAGGCGAGTTCCTCGCCCTCATGGGCCCGTCGGGGAGCGGCAAGTCGACGCTCCTCAACCTGCTGGCCGGACTCGACTCGCCCACCTCGGGGACGATCGAGGTGAACGGCGAGGAGATCTCGTCGATGAAGCCCAAGCGCCTCGCCGCCTGGCGCGCGCGCCACGTCGGCTTCGTCTTCCAGATGTACAACCTGATCCCGGTCCTCACGGCGCTCCAGAACGTCGAGCTGCCCCTGCTGCTGACGCCGTTGAACAAGAAGCAGCGCCGTGAGCACGCGGAAACGGCGCTCCGGATCGTCGGGCTCGAGGACCGCATGCACCACTTCCCGCGCCAGCTCTCGGGTGGGCAGGAGCAGCGCGTCGCCATCGCGCGCGCGATCGTGACCGACCCCACGCTCATCCTGGCCGACGAGCCCACCGGCGATCTGGACGCCCGGTCCGCCGAGGAGATCCTCGACCTGCTCGGCCGGCTCAACGCCGAGTACGGCAAGACGATCGTCATGGTCACGCACGACCCGCACGCGGCCGAGCGCGCGGGGCGGACGCTGCACCTCGAGAAGGGCGTGCTGGTCGGCGACGGCGCGCGCCCCGTCGCGGCGGGCACGGCCGGGGGCGAGGAGGGCGCCCGATGACCCGCGCCACGCTCGTCCGCGCCAACCTCGGGCGCCACAAGCGACGCACGATCCTGACCGTGCTCGGGCTCGGGATCGCGCTCTTCCTCTTCGTCACGCTGCAGACGTTCCTGCACACGCTCCGATCCATCGGCGACATCGGGAGCGAGACGCACCTCGTCGTGACGAACAAGCTCGGGATCGTCTTCCCGCTGCCGATGGCCTACCGCGCGCGGCTGCAGGCGATGGAGGGCGTCGAGTCCGTCGGCTACGCGAGCTGGTTCGGCGGGATCTACCAGGACCCGTCGAACTTCTTCGCCAACTTCGCCGTCGACCCCGAGTACCTCGCCATGTACCCGGAGATCGTGGTCTCGCCCGAGCACCGCGAGGCGTTCATGGCCGACCGCACCGGCGCGATCGTCGGCGTGCGGCTCATGGAGCGCTTCGGCTGGCAGGTCGGCCAGACGGTCACGCTGCAGGGCACGATCTACCCGGGCAACCACGACTTCACGATCCGCGGCGTCTACAGCGCCGGGCGCAAGGGCTTCGACGAGACGTCGCTGTTCTTCCACCACCGCTACCTCGAGGAGATCGCCCGCGGCCAGGGGATGGACGGCGTCGTCGGGTGGTACGTGCTGAAGGTGACCGACCCGAACCAGGCCGCCGCGATCGCCCAGGCGGTCGACGAGGCGTACGAGAACTCGGCGTCGCCGACCCGCGCCCAGACCGAGAAGGCGTTCAACCTCTCGTTCATCGGGATGTACGGGAACATCGGCTTCTTCCTGAACGCGATCGGGATGGCCGTCGTCTTCGCGATCCTGATGGTCTCCGCGAACACCATGGCGATGTCGGCGCGCGAGCGCTTCTCCGAGATCGCCGTGCTCAAGACGCTCGGCTTCACCGACGGCGACGTGCTGCGCATCGTCGTCGCCGAGGCGGCGTCGATCGTCGGGCTCGGCCTCCTCCTCGGGCTCGGCGGCGCCTTCCTCCTCTTCAACGTGATGGGGTTCGACATGGGCGGTTTCGCCCCGGGGCTCACCGTCTCGCCCGGCGTCGCCCTTCTCGCCTCGGGCGCCGCCGTGCTCATCGCCATCGCGAGCGCCACGATCCCCGCCTTGCAGGCGGCCCGGCTCAAGGTCACCGACGCGCTGAGGTACGTCGCATGAAGATCCCGCTGATCTACAACATCAGGAGCGTGCTGCACCGCCCGACGACGACCCTGGCGACGGCGCTCGGCATCGGCTTCGTCGTCCTGACCTTCGTCGGGATGCTCGCGCTGGCGAATGGGTTCCGCTCGGCGATGATCTCGACCGGGCGGCCGGACAACGTGATGCTGCTGCGCAAGGGCGCCGACTCGGAGATCTCCAGCGGGATCAGCCGCGAGCACGCAGCGATCGTGCGTTCGCTCCCCGAGGTCGCGAAGCTCCCCGACGGCCGGCCGATCGCCTCGGCGGACGCCTACGTCGTGGTCGCCAAGCCGCGCCTGGACGGCTCCGAGACGCACATGCCCGTGCGCGGCGTCTCGCCCGAGGTGTTCGAGCTGCGCGACGAGATCCGCATCATTGAGGGCCGGAACTTCGAGCCCGGCCGCGCCGAAGTCATCGTCGGGCGCGGCCTCGTCGGCCGCATGAGCGACGTCGAGATCGGCGCGACGATCCGCTTCGGCCAGCAGGACTTCACCGTCGTCGGCCACTTCGAGGCCGACGGCAGCGCCTTCGAGTCCGAGGTCTGGGGCGACGCCGAGACGCTGATGTCAGCGTTCCGAGGGCCGGTCTACCAGTCCGTGACCGTGCGCCTGGCCGACCCGAACGCGTTCGACGCCCTCGTCGCCCGGATCGAAGGCGACCCGCGCCTCCAGCTCCAGGCCAAGCGCGAGTCGGAGTTCTTTGCCGAGCAGGCCCAGTTCCTGGGCACGATGCTCGAGTTCATCGCCTTCTTCGTGACCATCGTCATGTCGATCGGCGCGGTGTTCGGCGCGATCAACACGATGGACGCCATGGTCGCCGCACGTGCCCGGGAGATCGCGGTCCTGCAGACGCTCGGCTTCCAGCGCCGCAGCGTCCTGGCGTCGTTCCTGGTCGAGGCGCTCGTAATCGCGCTGGCCGGCGGCGTGCTGGGATGCCTGTTGGCGTTGCCGATCAATGGGATCGAGACGAGCACGATGAACTGGCAGTCCTTCGGCGAGCTGACCTTCGCGTTCCGCGTCTCGCCGAAGATCTTGCTTCAGGGGATGATCTTCGCCGCCGTCATGGGGCTGATCGGTGGGTTCCTCCCCGCTCGGCGCGCGGCGAAGCAGGGGCTGGCGGCGGGGATGCGGAGGGGGTGAGCCGGGCGAGCGCCCCGATCCATGATCCGCTGTCGGAACGTGCGCGGCTCGGGCTCGGCCGTCTTCTGCGGCGGGAGTCCCTCCGGGGCGGGGTCGGCGCCTTCGGCGCGGGATCGGCCGGCTCGCTCCGCTCGCCGGCGGGTGGCGGCCGTCGGCGGCGGAGTAGCCGCGCTTCGCGCGGCAGGCGGCAGCGCCTTCGGCGCGGGTGGCCCGGGGCCCTGAACTCCGGGCGGGGTGCCCCCTTGGGGTCGTCGCGGTCCCCAACTGCACGACCGCCGGTGAACAAATGTTTCTTGTGCGGTTGGGGACGATAGAGTGCACCTATCGCACACTGAAATCCGGCGCGGCAAACGATGGTGCGATAGGGGCGCATTAGGTGCACCAATCGCACCATCGTCCGCGACGAAGCGACGATTGTTCGATCGGGCACTTCGGCGGACGGGAATTCCGGGGCGTCGGCGGCGCGATGAACGGGCAGTCCTTCGGCGAGCTGGCCTTCGAGTCCCGCGTCTCGCCCAAGTTCCTGCTTCAGGGGATGATCCGGGCGACGCCCCTTCCCCTTGCGGGAGCCCATCGCCGGACCACGCCGGGACCTGTCCGGGACGCGGCACGCCGCGATCTATCCTGGGGCGACCCGCACCACAACCCACGTGGACGGCCCGGGTCACGCGACGACCTACGCGGATGGCCCGAGCCGGGCCGCGACCTACACCGAAAGCCCGAGCCGCGCCACGACCTCTACCCCCAGGTCCGGGTAGTCGGTGATCAATCCGTCGACGCCGAGGCCGATGAGTCGCTCCATCGCCTCGGCGTCGTTCACGGTCCAGGGGATGACCCGCATCCCCGCCGCGTGCGCCTCGGCGACGAGCGGCTCGTCGACCAGCCGGTAGTCGGGGCTGTAGATCTCCGGCACGAAGCCGAGGCGGGCGAGGTCGGAGGCGAGGTGGGAGGCGGCCGCCGCGGCCCGGTCCGCGTTCGCCGCACAGGAGGGCGCCCGGCCCCGGTCGGTCACCGGCGCGCCTTCCCCCGCTTCCACCAGCAACGACGTCGCCACGCTCGGATCCAGCGCCCGGAGCACCTGCAGCGTCCGCACGTCGAACGACTGCACGATCGTCCGCGCCAGCACTCCCAGGGCCGCGAGCTCGTCGTACAGCAGCCGCACGAACTCCTCCGGCGGCGCCTGGAGCGTGCCGTCCCATTCCGGCCGGCTCTTCGTCTCGATGTTGTACCAGACGGGCGGGCGGCCCAGCTCCCGGACCCGCGCCTCGACCGCGCGGACGGCGTCCGAGAGGAGCGGCTTGGACACCGCGAGCGTACGCTGCCGCGGGAAATCGGGGTGCCCGCGCCGCCCGCAGTCGAAAGCGGCGACGTCGTCGTAGTCGAGCCGGTAGATCGCGAGGCGCTCCCGGTCGGCCTCGGTGACCAGCCTGCCGTCCGGGTGGCTGCAGATCCGCGGGTCGAACCACGGGTCGTGCGACGCGACGAGGCGACGGTCGCGGGTGACGACCACGTCCAGCTCGACGGTCGTGACGCCCAGCTCGACGGCCAGGAGGAAGGCAGGGATCGTGTTCTCGGGGAGGAGCCCCCGCGCGCCGCGGTGGCCCTGGAGGTCGAAGATGGGGGGCATGGCTGATCCGCTGGTCATGGCGCTGCTTGGTCGGTGCGGGTGATGGCGCGGCCTCGGACGGTGGCTGTGGCGCGTCGTGGCGGGCCCTGAGGCGCTTCGGCGCGGGGCGGTCAATCCCGCGAGTCCCAGGGTGCTCGGCCGCGCTCCGGCGCCGCGCGGTCGCTTTCGGCGGGGCCTCGACATCGCGGTCTCCCCACCTCCGCCGCGTTCCTGCCCGCGACCACCGCTCACCGCTGGCGCCCTCTCTCCCTCGCCTCCACCACCTTGCACCGTCGAGCGCCCCGGCGTTTCTACCACCTACCGCGCCACCACGCCATGCCCACCTTAATGGGGCTCGAGCTGAGACTGCCCTCGTGCGACCCCCGCAGCACGATTCAGATCCCGTCGCGCACCGGGCGCCGGACGCGTGCGGCGCAGGATTCCTTCGCCCCCGCGGCCCGCATCGCCGCCGGCACCCCCCTCACTCCACCACCCCGAAATACGTCAGCACCAGCGGCTCGTCGCCCGTGCACGCCATGCTGTGCCGCTCGCCGGGCTCGATGACGACGCACGTGCCGGGCTCCAGCGGAAACTCTTCCCCGTCGATCCGCACCACGCCCGTCCCCGACTCGACCAGGAAGATCTCGTACATGTCTGCGTGAGCGTGCTCCGTCGCGGCCTGGCCGGGGAGGAAGCGCGACTGCGCGAACGTCGTCACGTGGGGGACCGCGCCGTTGCGGAGCAGGACCCGCTTCTTGATCTCGGGGTCGTGCGATACGCCCTCTTCGGCGACATCGCCGAGACGAACCCGCTTCATCCCTCCTCCTCGAGCCCGTAGCGGCGCGTGAGGAAGTCGGCCATGTCGCGCAGGAAGCGCGCGTCGGCCGGCAGCCCGAGCGAGCCCGTGGAGACCGGGCCGGGGTGCGCCTCCGCCAGCGGGCCCAGCCGCTCGAACATAGCGTCGAATTGCGCCCGGATCATCGACGCGTCGACGCCCAGGTCGTCGTCCTCGACCGCCGACACCGCGCTCCGCAGCCGGTCCACGATCGCCGCGATCTCGATCGCGTCATCGTAATCAAGGAGGTCCGCCACCGCGCTCACCTCGTCCCGGAGCGCACGGACGCGGGCCTCGGCCGCCGTCATTGGATGGTTCTCGTTCATGGCGCGGAATGTAGCGTGCCG
>VSDC01000122.1:0-6575 GCA_047459275.1 Gemmatimonadota bacterium | reverse complement strand
GCCGCCGTGCGAGCCGGCGTCGGCGCCCTGGTGGGCCAGGCCTGTGTGCCCGGCCGGGGGTGGTGGCGGCGGGCTCGAGGGCCCGGGAGGCGACGTCGCCGCCGCCTGTGCCGGGCTCGTAGGGGCTGTGCTTGCGGGGGCCTCGCTCCCCGGGGCCGTGTTCGCCGGGTTGAGTGCGCCGGTCGCCGGCAGGTGCGCGAGCCACTCCCGCGCAATCCGGTTCTCGGGATCCAGCTCGAGCGCCCTGCGGAACGCCCGCTCGGCGCCCTGCCTGTCGCCCATCTCCCACAGCACCCGCCCGAGAACGACGTGGGCGTTCGGGTACTCGGCGTGGCGGGCGATCCCCCGCTCCACGGTTTCCCGCGCGCGGACCAGATCGCCCGCCTTCCTGTACGCCTCCGCCAGGTGCGTCAGGATGCGAACGTTGGGGTGCGCGGCCGAGAGGAGCCTCAGCCGCATGATCTCGTCCTCGTACGGGCCGCTCATGTCGTGTGGTATCCGGGGAGGAGCGGGCCGGAGCGACCGGCCACGGAGCCGGTGCGCTCGCGCGAGTCCGCGTGCAATATGCGCGCCGGGACCTCTCTGTCAACGAAGTCGTGGCGCGCCGGACCGGGAGCGAACCGATCGTCCGTGGCCGGCTGTTCAACGCTCTCGGCGCGCCGCATCTGCCGGCCGCTCGTACACGGCCGCAAGCCGGCACCGCTGATCAATAGATGTACACCGGCGTTCCCACCTTCACCCGCTTGTACAGGCGCTCCAGGTCCTCGTTGCGCATCCGGATGCACCCGTGACTCACGGCGCGGCCGATCGAGTCACGGTTGTAACGGTGCGTGCCGTGGATCAGGTATCCGTCTCCCAGATCGAGCTTGTAGGGCCCGAGGGCGTCCGGGACTTTGCGCTGTCTCGTGTCCAGCGGCGGGATGAAGATGGTGTCGTCGAAGATGATCTCCTTTCCGGGGGTGAACGGCCAGAAGTTGCCGAAGCGATTCACCCGGCCCACGTCCTCCCCACGGATCTCGATGTACGTGCTGTCCCGGAGCATGTACCGCTTGCCCCGCTCCACCCGGACCACCTCGAGCTTGCGGTACGCCGCCTTCTCGAAGTAGTGCCAGTCGGGCGGCACCCAGATCGGGTTCTCCTCCTTCTTGATGACTTTCCGCCGCCCGCGCGGCGTGTGGAATCGGAAGGTCTGTCCCTTGAAGGTGAACGTCTCGTTGCGCCCGACGGCGATGGGCGCGGAGAGGATCGTGTCCGAGCCTTCCAGCAGCCACAGCCGACGATTCTCCAGGGAAACGACGATCCTCGGATCGTCCGACGCCAGCGCGGCGCGCCAGATGGAATAGCCGGGAGCGCCCACGGGCGGCCCTGCGTCCGCGGGGTGTGGCGGCGGCGGGTTCAGGAACCCCAAGGCACTGCACCCGACGAGAACGAGCGATGCACCCACGCCGAGTGCCCCGTGCCTCACGCGGCGACCATGCATCGATCGATCCACTCCTTCCCTGCTCCACATATGTTTCCAAGAGCAGGGATGCACGGAGCGGGCCAGTCCCGGGCTCAGGCGTTCAGCTCGATGCCGAGTGCGGTGTCGATCGCGATGCCGCGCGTGGAGAGGATCCGTTCGATCGCTTGCCCGATCTTGTTGTTGGGCGTCGAGGCACCGGCGGTGATCCCGATCGAGATGGGGCCGGCCGGGAGCCAGTCGGCGGTAGTCACCTCGGGTGCATCGGGGGCGAGCTCCGGCTTGTGACGGATGGTGCCGGCCGCCGGGTCGATGCACGAGGCGTCGGCGATGTGGAACGTCGTCGTGTGCTCGCGGCAGAGGTGCGCGAGGTGGTTGGTATTGGACGAGTTGTAGCCGCCGATGACGACCATGACGTCCGGCGGGTCTTGCATCATCCTGAGGACGGCGTCCTGCCGCTCCTGCGTCGCCGAGCAGATGGTGTCGAACGAGCGGAAGTGCTCGGCCAGCCGCTCCTCACCGTAGCGCCGGGCGAGGCTCTTGCCGATCTCGGCGGCGATGGCGAGAGACTCGGAGGCGAGCATCGTCGTCTGGTTCGCGACGCCGATGCGGACCAGATCGGCGTCCGGGTCGAAGCCCTCGGTCGCCTTCTTCCGGAAGTGCTCCTGGAACGCTTCGCGAGAGAGGGCGTTCTCGTTCTGCTCGATGTAGTCGCAGACAAGGCGGGCCTCCGCCATGTCCCGGACGATGATGTACTTGCCGCCGGGGTGGAGGAGGACCTGCGACGCCGTCGCCCGCGATTCCTCGTGGGTGTACTTCCCGTGGATCAGCGCGGTGAAGCCGTCGCGCGCATAGGACTCGACGCGCTTCCACACGTTGAGGACCGAGCCGCAGGTCGTGTCGACCAGGATGCAGCCGATCTCGCGGAGGCGCCGGAAGTCGTGGATCGTGACCCCGAAGGCGGGGAGGATGACGACGTCGTCCGGCGTGATGACGCTGAAGTCGAAGCGACCCTCCCCGTCGGGGTAGAGGAAGGTGATCCCCATCTCCCGCATGCGCTGGTTCACGTGCGGGTTGTGGATGATCTCGCCGACCAGGAAGATCCGCTTGTCCGGGAACTTGTGTGCGGTCTCGTAGGCGTAGTCGACGGCGCGATCGACGCCGTAGCAGAAGCCGAACTGCTCGGCGAGGCGGATGGTGACGTCGCCGAACTGCGCGGTGTAGCCGCGTGCGCGCAGCTCGTCGACGATCGCGCTGTGGTATTCGGCCGCGACGATCGGCTCGATCACCTTCTTCAGGCCGAAGCCGCGCCGAAAGTAGGTCTCCTCCATGGCACCGCCTATGATCACGCCGCCAGGGGCGCTCGTTCTCGAGAGTGGTCCGCCGGCTGCAGCGTCGCCGGCCGGGCGCGATGGATGCCGTCGCCCGGCCCAATGGTAGGCAAAACGGAGGGTCGGATCAAGGCGGTGCGGCCGGCGCGTCCGCGGGTCGGTGTCGGCAAACGCCCGGGATGGGCTCGGGAAAGGGCGCGGCCGGCGCGCCCGCGGGTCGGTGTGTCCATGGAACCGAAAGGAGGCGCCTCATGGCGCGATACTATCCCGGCTGGGGCCTTGCCGTGCTGCGGCTGGTCCTGGGGCTGATCATGATCGTGCACGGTTGGGACAAGCTCTTCGGCGAGGCCGGCGTGGCCGGGTTCGCCGGGGCATTGGCGGCAATGGGCATCCCCGCCCCGGGCGTCATGGCCTGGGTCGTCACGCTCGTCGAGTTCCTCGGCGGGTTGCTCCTCCTCGTCGGCTGGCTGACCCGGTGGGTCGCGGCGGTCGTCTTCGTGGAGCTGCTCGTTGCTACGTTCACCTCCCACGTCCAGCACGGCTTCTTCGTGTTCCGTCCCGAAGGCGAGTGGGGTTACGAGTACAACCTGCTCCTCCTGGCCGGACTGGCCACGCTGATCCTCTCGGGCTCGGGGAAACTCGCCCTGGACGACTGGCTGGTGCGGCGAGCGGCGGGTTGAGCCCACGGGCGGTCGGACCGGACGCCGCAGCTTGCCGGCGCGTATGCAGCCGCGGCGCGTTTCCGCGCCCGAACTGGTCTGCCGCACGTCCGCGCCGTATATTGAGCGGTCTTGCGACGATCAGCCCCGGAGGACGTGAAAGTGCCATCGGTCGATTTCCTGAAGCGGCTCCTCGACACACCCGGCCCGAGCGGGTTCGAGGCGGCGGCCGCGCGCGTCTGGAGAGAAGAAGCGGGCCGCTTCGCCGAGCGGGTGGAGGTGGACGTGAGCGGCAACTCGTACGCGACGGTGGGCGTGGGCGGGTCGCCGCGGGTCATGCTGGCCGGTCACGTGGACGAGATCGGCCTCATGGTCACGCACATCGACGACGACGGCTACCTGTACTTCGACGGGATCGGCGGCTGGGACCCGCAGGTCCTGGTCGGGCAGCGGGTGAGGCTGCTGACGAAGTCGGGCGATGTGCTGGGCGTGATCGGGAAGAAGCCGATCCATCTGATCAAGGGCGAAGAGCGGGAGAAGGCGTCGAAGATCCAGGACCTCTGGATCGACATCGGCGCGAAGGACCGCGCGGCGGCGCAGGCGAAAGGGGTCCGGGTCGGCGATCCGGCGGTGATCGACGCGCGGTTGATCGAGCTGGGCGATGGGCTCATCGTGAGCCGCTCGATCGACAACCGCATCGGCGCGTACGTGGTGCTGGAGGCGCTGCGGCTGCTCGCGGAGGAAAGGCCGCGCGCGGAGGTCACGGCGGTCGCGACGGTGCAGGAGGAGATCGGCTACAGCGGCGGCGGTGCGCGGACGGGTGCGTTCAAGCTCGAGCCGCAGGTCGCCCTCGTCGTCGACGTCACGTTCGCTACGGATTCGCCCGGCGTGGAGAAGAAGGAGCTGGGCGAGCACAAGATCGGCGGCGGGCCGGTCCTCACCCGCGGCTCGGCGGCGCACCCGCTGGTGTTCGAGAAGCTGTGCGAGGTGGCGGAGAAGAACGGGATCCCCTACACCATCACCGCCTCGCCGCGCTACACGTCCACCGACGCGGACGCGATCTACCTGACGCGAGCGGGTGTGGCGACAGGGCTGATCTCGGTGCCGAACCGCTACATGCACTCGCCGAACGAGTTGGTCAGCCTGGAGGACCTGGACCGGGCCGCGCGGCTGATCGCGGCGTTCGTGCGGGAGCTCGGGCCCGACACCGATTTCGTGCCGCGCTGACGGACGTTAGATTCGTGGCCGCCCCCCGAGCCGGGGGGGCGCCGTGCCCCGAGCAGGCGGGGCGACTCCGCCCCGAGCCGGCGGGGTGGTTGCGCGCGGATCCGCGGGCGATGCCGGTCGGAATCGGGGGTCGCCCGCATCGGATTCCGGGGCGGGACAGATCGTGAGACAGATCGAGAACGCGCTCCGGCGCGGGTCGCTGGCGTGGACCGCGCCGGCGGAGACCATTGAACCCTACGACCCGAGGTGAGACCGGGATGCTGGAAGCTGGCACGCTGGTGAAGCGACTTCAGGAGATGCGGGAGGAGGGATACCTCTCCGACGCGATCTTGCGCGAGGCGGTCAAGGCGATCGCCGCCGCGGACGACCGTTACGACTGGGTCGGCATCTACCTGCTGAACCCCGAGGAGAACGTGCTCTGGCTCCACAACTACATCGGCGAGTCGACGGAGCACGCCCGCATCCCGGTGGGCCAGGGCGTGTGCGGGACGGCGGTCGCGGAGCGGAAGAACCAGAACGTGCCGGACGTCACCGCGATCGAGAACTACCTGGCCTGCAGCCCGAAGACGAAGTCCGAGCTGGTCGTCCTGATCCGCGCCGGCGATGAGATCCTCGGCCAGATCGACATCGACAGCCACCAGCAGGGCGCCTTCACGGAGCAGGACGAGGAGGCGATCCAGGCGGTGGCCGACAAGCTGGCCGAAGTCCTGATGGCGGAGCGGCGGTAGCCGCCGGGCCCGGGTCCGCCGTCCGGAGCCCGGGCGCCGGTCGGACGCACGCGGCCGCGCCCCGGGTCCATGCCGCGGCGGCAAGGGTGCGCCGTCCACCTCTCTGAGCACGTGATCCGGAGCGTTCTCGCCCCCAACCCGTCGCCGATGACGCTGGACGGCACGCGCACGTACCTCGTGGGCCGTCGCCGGCTCGTCGTGATCGACCCGGGACCGGACATGGACACGCACCTCGACGCCGTCGCCGATGCAGTAGGCGACGGCGTCGTCGTCGCGGTCCTCCTCACGCACACGCACCCCGACCACGCCGCCGGCGCGGAACGTCTGGCGGAGCGTCTCGGCGCGCCGCTCCACGCCGCCGCCCACGGCAGGCTCCGCGATGGCGACACGTTCGAGAGCGACGCCGGCGACGTCGTCGCCGTCGCGACGCCGGGGCACACCCCCGACCACTTCTCCTTCCACTTTCCCGTCGCCGACGCCGTGTTCTGCGGCGATCTCATGACGGGCGGGATGGACACGGCGCTGGTCGCGAAGCCCGAAGGCGACCTGACGGAGTACCTGGCTTCGCTGGAGCGGATCCGGGCGCTGGCGCCGCGGGTGATCCACCCGGCGCACGGCCCGGCGTTCGTCGGAGATGTCGGCGCCGCGATCGACGCGTACATCCGTCACCGACAGGAGCGGGAAGCGCAGGTCCTCGCCGCGCTCGAGGCCGGCGCGGCGTCGCTCGACGACATCGCTCGCCACGTGTACGGCCGGAAGCTGCATCTCACGCTGCGAGAGTTCACGCGCGGGACGACCGCCGCGTACCTCGAGCATCTCGAGCGGGCGGGGAAGGTCCGGCGAACGTCCGGCGGGTGGGAGGTGTTCGGGGCGTAGAGGACGACGCAGGGTTGTGGCTACAGCCGGGGGCTGCGGCGGGGCGCCGCGGCCGCGTTCGCTACGCTACGGCGGCGCCGGCCCGGGCGCCGACCCCCGAGGGCCGACAGGGCCGGCCGTGCAGCGCCATTGCGACGGGCGCCATCGGGCGGGTTTCACGAAGCGCGGCGGGCCGCCCCATCGGCGGCCAGCCGCTCGAGCTCGCGCCGCGCCGCGTCGACGTAGGGCTGGAATTCGGGATCGGCGTTCGCGTAGAACCGAAGGAAGCGCGCGTAGATGTCGGCGGCCCGGTCCG
>VSDC01000121.1:0-6633 GCA_047459275.1 Gemmatimonadota bacterium | reverse complement strand
CGCTGGTCCGTGCATTGACGGGGACCGACACCGACCGTCTGGAGGAGGAGAAGCGCCGGGGGATCACCATCGACCTCGGCTTCGCCCGCCTCGTCCTGGACGACGGCACGGAGCTCGGCATCGTCGACGTCCCGGGACACGAGGCGTTCGTGCGGAACATGCTCGCCGGCGCGACCGGGATCGATCTCGTGCTCCTCGTCGTCGCGGCGGACGAGGGCGTGATGCCGCAGACCCGTGAGCACCTGGCGATCGTCGAGCTCCTGGGCGTTCGAGGCGGCGTCGTCGCCGTCACCAAACGAGATCTCGTCGACGACGAATGGCTGGAGCTGGTCCTGGCCGACATCGAATCGGAGCTCGAGGGGTCCCCGTTCGCCGGGGCGCCGATCGTGCCCGTATCGGGGACGACGGGCGCCGGGCTGGACGAGCTGCTGGCGGCACTCGCCCGTGTGGCCGCCGCCGTCGGCCAGAGGCGCGCCGACGACCTGGTCCGACTCCCGATCGACCGTGTCTTCACCGTACGCGGCACCGGCACGGTGGTCACGGGGACGCTTTGGAGCGGCCAGCTCGGGCGCGACGTGGCCGTGCGTCTGCTCCCGGGGGGGCTGAGCGCCCGGGTGCGCGGCCTCCACGTCCACGGGACGGAGGTGGACCGCGCCGAGGCAGGTCGCCGCGTCGCCGTCGCCCTCGCCGGCGTGGAGCGTACGGATCTCGCGCGCGGGGACGTGCTCGTGACCGACGGTGCCTGGGCGCCGAGCCGGATGCTGACCGTCCAGCTCCGCGTCCTCGCCGATTCCGCCTGGGAGATCCGGCCGCGCCAGCGGATCCGGTTCCACCTCGGGACGGCGGAGGTCATGGGCCGGGTCGCGCTCCTCGGCGAACCGCGTCTAGGGCCCGGCGACATCGGCTGGGCGCAGCTCCGCCTGGAGGAGCCCGTCGTCGCCCGGGCCGGCGACCGCTTCGTCATCCGTTCATACTCGCCTGTGACCACCATCGGCGGCGGCATCGTGGTGGAGCCGGCGCCGCCCAAGCGGAAACGGCTCCGCCCCGGCGAGGCCGAGTGCTTTCAGGCCGTTCTGTTCGGAACGCCGGAAGAGGCGGTACGCGCCCGGTTGGAGCTGGCGGGGTGGTCCGGCATGAGCGTCGCCGCGCTGAGCGTGGAGATCCCGCACTCGCCCGCCACGGTCGAGGCGGCGGTGACGGCCCTCGAGACGTCCGGACACCTCGTCCGGGACGGCGACCGTGTCTATGCCGCGGCGCTGGCGGAGCGGGGAAGAGAGCTCTTGCTCGAGGCCGTCGACGCGTTCCACGCCGAGCACCCGCTCGAGCCCGGGATCGACCGCGAGGCGCTGCGCCGGGCGCTGCCCGAGCCCGCCAGGACGGGCCTCGGCGATTGGATCCTCGGTCGGCTCCTCGCCGAGGGGACGCTCGTTGGCAGGGGAGGGGCCGTGGCCCGGGCCGGGTTCCGTACGACGCTCTCATCCGACCAGGCGGAGGCCAGGGACCGGCTCCTGGCCCTCATCGCTCGGGGCGGCCTGACGCCGCCGACGCTCGGAGAACTCCCCGCCGAGGTCCGGGAACGGTCGGACCTGAAACGGCTGCTCCGGATCCTCGAGGACGAGGGCGCGCTCGTCCCCGTCTCGTCCGACCTCTACTATGCCAGAGAGTACCTCGACGAGGCGATCGGGGCCGTCCGGCGCCACCTCGCGGGCCGCGACGGCCTCGGGCCCGCCGACTTCAAGGCCGCGCTCCCACTCTCGCGCAAGTACCTGATTCCCCTCCTCGAGTACTTCGATCGCCAGGGCGTCACCGTGCGGCGGGGCGACAAGCGGGCCGTGCCCGCCAACTGAGCTCCGCCGGGCGTGAAGTTTGCCTGATCCCCGCGTCGGTGGTCGTTGCCGATCTTGACCCGGCAAGGCACGGGTTCCTATCATGGGGCGAAGGCCGAACGGCAACGCACCGTCTGATCCTTTGGAGGGCGATCGAACATCCGCTACGGCACATAGGTTTATGTGCGGAGGTGACGATGAGACGCGGCAGCTGCGTCGGTGTCATCCTCCTAGCGCTCGGTATCCTTTCCGTGCCGCTCCATGGTCAGGATGCAGGAGGCGGCGCCCGGCAGGGCGATCGTGAGCGCGGTTTTCGGTTGGAGCAGAACTATCCCAACCCGTTCAATCCGAGCACCACGATCCCGTTCGTCCTCGAGGAGGAAGTCTTCGAGGACGGAAGGCCGGCCATTGTGACGATCCGGATCTTCAACATCCTCCAGCAGCTCGTCGCCGTTCCGACGGCGCTCAACCACCCGCACGGGAACGGGGTTCCCGTCATGGACCTGCCCTACGACACCCCGGGAAGAAAAGAAGCCTTCTGGGACGGGAAGGATCGGAACGGGAGGGAGGTGGCCTCGGGCGTGTACTACATACAGCTCGTGGTCAACAACCAGAGCGTCGTCCGTAAGATGGTGGTGGCCAAGTAGCCGCCACTTGGTCGGGTAAACGATCGAGCGCCGGGGACCCGCGGGTCCCCGGCGCTCGAGTCGTTGCAGGCCCTCACGAACGGCGTCCTCACGACATCACGTAAATGAACCGCCCGCAATGGTCGCAATGGCGGACTTCGTCGTTGCGGCGCACGTCCGACGCGAGCGCGGTCGGGATCGAAACGAAGCAGCCGTAGCAGATCCCGTTGATCACCGGAACGACGGCTCTTCCACGGTCGCGGCTGATACGCTCGTACCTCGAGCGGACGCTCGGGGTGAGCTCGGCCTCGAGCTCGGCGATCTTCTCGTCGATGCTCCGGATCGCCTGTTCCGTATCGATACGGAACTCTTCTTCTTCGACCTTGCGCTCGCTCTCGACCTCGGTCAGGTCTCTACGCTGGGCCTTGAGGTCCTGTATCTGTAGCAGAATTTCCAGTTGCGGATGCATTCGGTTCCCTGCGTCACACGTGGTCAAACAGCCTTCTCTTCAAGCAGAGCGAGGAACTCCTCGGGAGTCTGGATCGCGGCGAGCCGGGACGGAACATCCGGCTCCTTGGCGAACTGGGCGACCTTCCCGAGGACGGGGAGGTACTGGTTGCTCACCTCGAGCGGCGGCGCCACGATCAGGAAGAAGTAGTGTACGGGGTTGCTGTCGATCGCGTCGTAGTCGATCCCGCTGGCCTTGCGGCCGAACGCGACGCGCAGACGATTGACGACGAGGGAGCGGCAGTGCGGGATCGCGATCCCCCGGCCGATCCCGGTCGACCCAAGATTCTCGCGGCGCCTGAGCATCTTGAAGAGGATCGCCTCGCTCTTCTCATCCACGTTGAGGAGCCCGATCAGTTCCTTGAGGACCTCGTCTTTGGTCTCCCCTTTCAGGTCGAGGTTTATCGCATCTTTATCGAAGAACTCGCGCAGTTCCACCTGGGCCTCCATGGCTTTTCCCGTTTCATGCATGGAACAACGGAAGATACGCGGTGGCCATAGAGGTGTCAAAAGGGGGATGCGACGGCGGGCGCCGGGTCCGGCGCCCGCTCGCCAGGGGTTCGTCAGGGCAGGACCGCGCCAAGCACCGTCACCCCGGCACCGCGCGCCGCGTCCATTACAGCGATCACCTGCTGGTAGGTGACCTCACCGTCGGCCTTGATGAACAGCACCTTGTCGGGGCGGTTGGCATAGATCTCGGTGAGGCGCTGCATGAGCTCGCCTTGCGCGACCGGCTGGGTGTTGATCGTGTACTGCCCGGCCGCATCGATCCCGAGCACGACCCGGTCGTCCATCTCAGGCCGGGGCTTCAGGTACACGCCATCCGGGAGCTGCGCCTGGAACCCGGCGAGGATGGTCGGCGTCGCGACCATGAAAATGATCAGGAGCACCAGCATGACGTCCACCATGGGCGTCACGTTGATCTCCGACATGACGCCGGAGCGGTCTGAGCCTACCGACATTGCCATGTTCGGCCTCCTTCCTGTCGGAAAGGGGGGGCGGCGCGTCAATGCGCCGCAGCCCTCGCCGCGGACCCGCCGCGCCGCACGAGCGTGGCCTCGTGGCGGATGACGTAGTCCAGGAACTCCTTGGTCGCGTACGTGATCTCGCTCGAGATGAACTCGATCCGGTTGAGGAAGTAGTTGTAGAGCCACACCGCGGGGAGCGCGACGCCGATCCCGATCGCGGTCGTGATGAGCGCCTCCGCGATAGCGGCCGAGATCGCCGCGAGACCGCCGGTCCCGGCGTTCGCCATGCCCGTGAACGCGTTGACGACGCCGATCGTCGTGCCGAGGAACCCCACGAACGGGGCGGTCGCGCCCACCGTGGCCAGCACGCTGAGCCCGCGCTTGAAGTACGTGATCTGCTCCAGCGTGTTCAGCTCAATGGTCCGCTGGACGGATCCGATGTCCACGGCCGACAGCTCGGAGTCTCGCGTGAGGTCGCCGAGATGCGCGAACACCCGCCGGAAGGCGTTGGCGAGATGGCTCTTCGGGTGCGCTTCGACGAGCCGCTCCGCCTCCTCGAAGTTGCCGGCAGAGAGGGCCTCGGAGAACTGGGGCGAGAACACGAGCGTCTCCTTCCGCGAGCGGGCGAGCTGGAACCACTTGGTCAACGCCACCGTCAGCACGTAGGTCGACATGCCGAACAGGAAGAAGACGATCCCACGGGCGAACCAGCCCATGTGGCTCCAGAGTTCGAGCAGCGACATGTTCATGGCAGTACTTCCTTCTTTCTGGGACGCGCCTTCCTCGGCGCGTCGGTCCTCGAGTCGGTGAACGATTCGGCGCGTCGTCGCGCACGTGAGCTTGTCCGTTCAGGTCACCGGTCACTGGACCTGGAACCTGATCGGGATCTCGACCCACACCTTGACCTTCTGGTCCCGATTGTAGGCCGGTGAGAACTTCATGATCGCGGCGACCTTGGGCGCTGCCTCATCCAACGCCGGATAGCCGCTCGACTGCTTGAGCTGGGTCCGTATCACGTTCCCTTCTTCGTCGATCAGGAACCACAGCACGACAGTGCCGCCGATCCCCGCGTCGCGGAGGAGCGGGGGGTAATGGCGCTGGAGTGCGCGGCTCACCTCGTCGGCGTTCTTCAACTGGGGCCGCACGGTCATGGGCGTGAAGACCGGCGCCAGCGTGATGTCGTCGGCCGATGCCTCCTTCAGCTCCGGGTCGCCGTCGGCCCGCCCACCTTCGACCCCGACGCCGCTGAAGTCGGCTTCCGTGAACCGGAAGCTGTAATCCGGCGGCGGGATCTCCGGCGCGATGACCTCCGGCGGCGCCAGGGTCTGGAATCCCTTCGGCACGTTGATCGGATCGGCGGACGGTGGCGGCGGTGGGGGCGCCTCGGGCGGTGGCGGAGGCGGCGGAGGGGGAGGTGGCGGGGGCTCCTCCTCGAGCTGGAAGAGCGTGATCTGCTCTTCCGCCTCGTCGGGGCCTTGGGCCATCGCGAGCGTCGCCCACACGAATGCGCCGACGACTGCGGCGTGGACGAGGACCGACACCGCGGTCGCAACCGCACTGCGTTGTTTCTGGGGCTTGCTGGCCAGGAGATGGCCGAACAATACCCTTTCTTCGGGCGATTCCTTGATCCATGGAACACACCTCTCTCGGATGCGGCGGAACACCACGCGTTCCGCCCGATTTCCGGACCGTCACGAGGTGCACGAAAACACCGCACCCCGGACGCGGGGCGTCACGCGCCGAACGCCATCGTGACGTTCTGGGTTGTTCATTCCGGCGGTATGGCGCCGGCTGAGCGATTGCTCAGAGGATGGAAAGGGACGGGGGTGGGATGTTCAGACGTAGCGCCGCGAATCCCGACCTTGCCGCCGCGAGCTCGGCCGAGACGTCGAGGAGCGCGATCTCCATCGAGCGCACACGACACGCCGTCCCATGGTGTGCACGGGAGATCGGATGGTCGGGATCCTCCTCGCTTCCGCTGCGGTAGGTGCCGCGAAGCGTGGACCCCTTCTTCGCGCTGACGGTTTCGAAGACCGGACCCGAAGAAGGGACCAGTGCCGTCAGGAACGGGAAATCGTACCGGGCGAGGGTGGACGGGGTGGACCCACTTCGCTCGACCAGGCTTTCGGCGGCCGAGACGGGGTCGGCGGCAGGATGGTAATCGGGTTCCATTCCCATCGCGCGCGCGCACACGAGTGCGAGCACCAGGGGAAGAAGACCCAATCGTCGAAAACGCTGCACGCCAGTCACCCGGTGACGATCCTGCGGCGCCTGCCGCGAGGTTCAGTGTTTGTGCGGTTGGAATTCTGTGAGAATATCGCAATCTCGATCGCACATCAATATGGTGCCGCCCGGGCACCCGCACCGGGGAGACGTGGCAACGTGTGCCGGATTGCGGTTTTCGACGGTAGACAATCGGGGAGGTCTTTCGATTGATCGACCCCACGGGCCGGGTTAAATTCAAGGCATGAACGGAGATCTCTGGACTCTTCTGGAAAGCGATTACGTTCCGCTGTATCTCGCGCCGCAGGCGGGGGTGAGCGAGTCGCCGTTCCGGCGGCTCTGCCGCAGCTTCGGCGCGGATGTGGTGGTGAGCGAGTTCGTGAGCGCGGAGGGGCTGCGGCGCGGGAGCAAGCGGTCGTTGGAGTACTTGCGCTTCGACGAAGCCGAGCGGCCGATCGGCGTGCAGATCTTCGGCGCCGACCC
>VSDC01000120.1:0-6637 GCA_047459275.1 Gemmatimonadota bacterium | reverse complement strand
TCGGCCTCGGCGCCCGCGATGGCGACGCCCTCCAGGGCGACGCCGGGCGTGGGGAACAGGTCGATCGAGACGCGATCGATTCGGACTTCGCGACCCAGGGCGGTTTCGGCGTGTCGTGCGGCGATGGCCGCGACGCGCTCGGCGGGGAAGAGCAGGACGATGGAGGCCGCCGCGACGACGAGGACGATCGGCAACGCCAGGATCAGGACGAGTCGCTTGCGGTTCATCTCGGCACAGTCGCGAAGGAAGCGGCAGAGGTTCCGGGGAGGTCATAACCCGGGGCGGGCCTCCGGGATCCCTGGCCGCCCCGGCGCTCAGGCGGCGCGCTCGCCCGCGCTCGCCGCCGTCGCAACGACCTGCCAGCCGATCTCGATCGCGCGCCCGTCCCGATGCGCGTCGGCCTGCGAAATCACGATGTCGAGCTCGCGCGTGCGCTCGAGACGCGCCTGCGTCGCCCGGCCGCCCACGATGGCGAAGTCGAGGACGCGCACCCAGCGCTCGACGCCGTCGGGCGAGCGGAGCAGCAGGTAACGGCCCGGTCGCAGGTCGGCGATCGAGGGCGTCCCCTCCATCAACCGCAGGCGGAGCAGCATGCCGCGGTGCGGCACGTCGACCGCATCCGAAACGCGAAATCGGAACGAAGCACCCATCGAGCTCGTGCGAGAAGCCATGGCGATCATGCAAAGCAAAGGAAAATAGCAGAGGCGCGGAGCCGCCCGAGCGAGCGGCCGCGGTGGAGGAGGCTACAACGTCTGTGCCATTCCGTCAATCGTGAGCGGGCGAGCCGGTGGGCCGCCGAGCCGCCGGGGACGGGGCGGAGATCGTGAATTCTCGACACCCTTGACAGCGTTCCCGGGCCCCCGATATCATGGAGCGGCTTGACGATCTCCGACGCGGGACGGTCGTCCGGACCGCGACGGATCGAGAGGGAAGAAACAGGAGATCGGGATCCGCGGTCGTGCGTCGCGGGTCCCGTTTTCGTTTTCGAGCGCCGGCCGCGGGCGCGACGTGGACGCGGCAGTCGGTCTTCGGGTACGGCACATCGCCCGCACCCCTGACACGACCACTCAGCTCTACCCACGCGAGGAGTACGGCGATGGAACGTACCAGAGGCACCGTGAAGTGGTTCTCCCAGGAGAAGGGCTATGGTTTCCTTCAGCAGGAGGGAGGGCCGGACGTCTTCGTGCACCACAGCGCCATCCTGGGCTCGGGCTACAAGGTCCTGTACGAGGGCGAGGAGGTCGAGTTCGAGGTGATGCGCGCGGACAAGGGGCTGAAGGCGGCGAACGTGGAGCGGCTGAACCCGCCTCCGGAGCCGCCGGCGCGGGGTCCGCGCCGCGAGGGGAGCCGCCCGGGCGGCAGGGGCCACGGGCAGTACCGTGGCGGTTACGCCGGCGGGTACTGATCCCTTCGTCTCGTTATTGGGTGCCGGTGGCGCGGAGAGTGTTCCCCGCCCCGGGTCCGGCGCGGCGCCGTAGACATTCGGTTTTTGCACGTGTGGGACGCGCGAGCGCGCCCGCGGGCGGAATGCCCGCGGGCGCTTGTGCTTGTCGGAATGCCTTTTGCGCCATGTCGTTGTGCGATTGTCGGGTGGACGCCGGGGGGATTGGGCGGTCCCCAAGCAGGAGTAGGGTATGGCGGAGCACGTAGAGCGCATCGAGGAAGGCGAGGCGTTCGAGTTCGTGGGGTTCCGATTGAGCTGGGGCGCGATCTTCGCCGGGTTCGTGATCGCACTGGTGACGCAGGTCATCCTGACGCTGATCGGTCTGGCCGTGGGGCTGGGCTCGCTCCAGTTTGGCCCCGACGGGACCCTCGAACAGGTCGGAATCGGCGCCGGTATCTGGGCCGTGGTGACGGGCTTGATCTCATTGTTCGTGGGCGGGCTCGCGGCCGGGCATTTCGCCGGGATCCTGACGCGGCTCGATGGCGTGCTGCACGGCGTACTCGTCTGGGGGCTCACGGTGATCGTGGCGCTGTGGGCGCTCACGTCGGGAGTTTCCACGCTCCTGGGCGGGATGTTCGGCGTGGCGGGCCAGACGGTCGCGGCGGCGCTGGGCGGCGCGGGCCAGCTTGGCGCGGCGGTGGTGCAGCAGGGCGGCGTGTCGCAGATCATGGAGGGAGACACGCGGGAGCAGATCGTTGCCGTGCTCGAGCAGCAGGGGATGAGCCGTTCGCAGGCCCAGCAGACGGCGCAACGGATCCAGGAGACGCAGCGGCAGGTCCAGCTCCAGGCGGAAGAGGTTCGGCGACGGGCGCCCCAGGTGGCCGAGCAGGTGGCGGGGACGGTTTCGTCGGCGATCTGGTGGATCCTGCTCGCGACCGTGCTCTCTCTGGCCGCGGCTGCGAGCGGCGCGGCGATCACGGCCCGGGACTGAAGGCACCGGTCCGGCGGCGGAGGAGGCCTTCTGCTACCGGACCGGCGCGGGCTCCGGCATGGGAGCCGAGAGGCGGTCGGCCAGCTCGCGCGCGACCTCCAGGGGGAGGTCTCGAATGCGCGCGGCCCTGCGGGGCCCGCTCGCGGTGTCCACGATGAGGGTCGCCAGGCCGTGCCGGCGCTGGAAGGGTGAGGAGGCGACGTGCACGGTCTGGATCTTCCGCCGCGGGATGATCCACGTCGTCCGTCCCAGGAGGGCAACACGGACCACGACGTAGTCGTCGAGGATCGCGTACCGTCGGTTCGCGTAGGCGTTACGGGCCAGCGCGTCCGCCGGTACGAGGAGGACCAGGCTCGCGAGCCAGCCGGGGTGGTGCAGGAGGGCGAGCGCGGCCGTGAGCGCAACGATGAAGGCGGCCAGCCGCGCGAAGATCCGGCGCCTGGTCCGGGGGTGGACCGGAAGGAGCGTCACGCCGTCGGGATCGAAGCCTTCGAGTACGCGTGCGACGAGTGGCGCCACTTCGTCGCGGCGCACGAGGGGCACGAACGCCTCCGGGTGCCTCCTCCGGCCTGTCACGGCGGAGCCCGCCGTTTCGATTCGGACCGCCGCGAGGCCGAAGGGGCGTCGCATGAGGGACTCCTCGATGCGGATGGCCTGCACGCGCCGACGCGGCACGCTCCCTTCCCTGCGCGCGAAGAGTCCGTAGCATTTGCGCAGCTCGTCGCCGACGCGCTCGAGGGTGAAACCGTGGTATCCGATCACGGCACCGGCGATCGAGAGCAGCCAGCCGGCGAGGAGCAGGGCGAATGCACCTGCGACGACCAGGCCGGCGAGGGCGAGCCCGGCGGGCAGAGAATCCAGCGCCGTCGAATCGATCGAGTCCAGGATGCGCTGGACGAGGGAATCCTGGACGGCCTGGAACACGCTGAGGAGAGCGGCAGCGACGAGGCCGATCTCGTTGGCGGTCGCGCCGGCGACGACGAGGTCCCGGGGCGAGAGGCGTGCGAGCGTCTCGACGGGCGTGGCGTCGTCCGGGGCGACGCCGCTGCGGGATGCGAGGAGTCTGGTGCGCAGCGCGTCGGCTTCGGCGCGGTCGAGGACGGAGAGTACGCCCTCCGTCGTCTTGCCGCCGGCGGTCTCGATGAGGAGCGACGCGACGCCGCAGATTCGCTCGAGCGCCTTCGCCCGCACGTCGACGTTCTGGATCCGGGACAGAGGGATGATGCGGCGGCGGCGTGAGAAGACGCCCGAATCGAGGATCAATTCGTCGTCCGTGACGTGAAAGCGGAAGCTGACGTAGCGGGCGATGGCCGCGAGGATCGCCGGGATGGCCAGGATGCCGAAACCGACGGCGGCGGCGCGGGCGACGCCGTCGTCGGTGGCGCTGATGGCGCCCGCGAGGGCGGGGAGCACGAGGTGGCGCGCGATCCGGATCGTCTCGAAGATGAGGGTCAGGGGGTGGAGCCGGCGCGCGCGGATCGCTTCAGACGCCATCGTCGCCGCTCAGTGCGGCCAGCTGGTCGCGGAGGGCCTCGGCGTGAGCGAGGGTGAGACCCGGGATGCCGATGGCGCCCCCCACCCAACCGGCGGTGTGGACGACGACGTGGGCGAGGCCGAGTCGTCGCTCGAGGGGACCCTGGCGCGTGTCGACGTGCTGGATGCGCGCGTGCGGGACGATGCTCGTGGTGCGCCAGAGCACGCCGCGCTTTACGACGAGGTCGTCGTGGCGGACGGCGAAGCCCCAGGCACGGTAGCGCGCCCGCGGCAGGAGCGAAGCGGTCGCGCCGCCAAGAGCGACCACCGCGAGGGCGGCGAGGGTGGCGCCCAGGGGACCGGCGAGCAGCCACCCACACGCGGCACCGGCGATGGCCGCGACCCCGGCGGCCGCGGCGAGGCGGAGGCGCCAGTACGCGACCACGCGTCGATCGAGCGGACGGATGTCGGGGTCGAGGAGCGGCAGAGTGCCGTCACCCTGAGGCGATGGCTCGGAAGACGATGTTTCGACCTTCGCGTTTAGCGGCATAGAGGGCGCCGTCCGCGCACTGCACCAGTTCCTCGTACGAGACCGCATCGTGCGGCGCCGTCGCCACGCCGGCGCTGATGGTCAGGCGCTTGCCCGGCAGCACGTGCGTGCCTCGGAAGGCGTGGTCCTCGATGATGCGGCGCAGCCGGTCGACCGCATGATAGGCCACGTCCTTCGGCGTGTTGGTCATGATCAGCCCGAACTCCTCGCCGCCGTAGCGCGCCAGGAAGTCGCTCGCGCGGAGCTCCCTGCGCATGAGCTGGGCGAGCTCCTTCAGGATGACGTCGCCGGCGAGGTGTCCGAGCGCGTCGTTGTAGTTCTTGAAGTAATCTACGTCGATCATGACCAGCGAGCACTGCCCGCCGTAGCGGTGGATGCGGGCGAGCTCGGTGCGGAGCATCTCCTCGAAGCGCCGGCGGTTCGGCAGCCCCGTGAGCGGGTCCGTGAGGGCCAGCTCGATGAGGCGCCGACGGAGCGCGCGCGTCTCCATCCGGTCGCGGCGGATCCGCTCGAACACCACGGCGGCGTACAGGCAGACGACGAGGAAGGTTCCGATGGTGGCGGTCTCGAGGCCGATGGAGATGGGGTAGCCTTCCCGGAAGTTGATGTAGATCGCCGCCATGTAGGCGCCGGCCATGAGGAGGCTGAGTGCGATGACGCCGCGGAACCCGACGTTGCCCGCCACGAAGAGGAGCGCGACGAGCCAGCCCATGAGGACGAGGAAACGGGCCTCGATGATGACGAGGACGTACGCGGCGAGCAGCCCGGCCGCCGCGGTCATGGGGACCCAGAGGTAGTGGCGGTCGAAGCTGAGCCGATGATCGAGGCCGAGGTGGGGGATCAGCCAGAGGACGCCCTGCACGACCGCGGTCAGCAGTACGAGCCCGACCCAGTCGCTGTAATCGACCCGGGCGACGCCCACCAACTTGAGGACGATTCCCGTGGCGAGCGCGAGGGCGAAGCCCAGGCTCGCCAGCATCACTCCTCGCTTTCTGCGGCGGGATTCATCCATGGGTCGCTCCCTGTTCCTCGACTCGGTTTCCGGGTCAGAACAGCGGTCCCACGTTCAGATCGATCCGCCAGGCTCCGTCGGTCGCGACGCCGACGGCAACGAAGAGCGGCCCGAATGGCGTGGGCCAGATGGCGCCCAGCTCGGCTCCCGCGATGGTGCGCGAGTCCGTGTCCAGGCGATCGAGCGGGTCGTCGAACGCGCCGGCGCGGAGGCGCAGCCTGGCGAAACCCTCGGATACGATCGGGTAGGCGAGGTCGATGCCGCCGACCGCGATCGTGCGTGCGCGGATTCGACCCCAGCGCAACCCGGGGACGCGCCGCTCGTCGCCGAGGGCTGGAAGCGCATCGGGTGGGGCGGAGCCGGCGGTATGCGCCGCCTCGGCGACGAGGGCGGCGAGCAGATGGTCGTCGGCGCGGCCGTCGATCGAGGCGCCGGCGCGGATACGCTGGTGGTCGAAGTCGCCCCAGCGCGCCTCGACCTCGATCACGGGGTCGCGTCCGACGACGCGCACCGGAGACGGATCGCGTCCGATGCGGAGGAGCGGACCCCAGGCCCAGCCGTCGGCCCCCTCCTCGATATCGATCCACTCGCCGCGCACGGCGAGCAGCGCGCGCAGCTCCGGCGCCACACGGCGCCAGTCCGCTCCGATCCAGCCGCCGGCGCGGCGGACCTCGGATTCGCCGACGAGGTCGTCGTCGTCGAACCGGCGGACGTCCGATTCGCGGTACGCCCCGCCGAGCGACCAGGTAAGGGGCAGGTGTGCGGTCGAGCGCCAGCGGGCGGAAAGACTTGCCCACCGATCGAGGCTGTTTCCCGAGAGCGCGGCCTCGAACTCTGCGGCACCCCCGTGCAGCGTGCGATGTCGCAACGCCGCCCAAGCGCGGCCGCCGCGGTCGTTGTCGTAGCCCGCGGCACCCGCGACCGTCGTGCGTTCGATCATGGCGAGCTGAACGCGCAACCGGGGAGCACGATCATCTGTTGCAGGATCCGGGCCATTGTCGCCGTCCGGGGGCACGACCGAGGGCCAGGCCCCGGTGAACAGCCCCGTCGCGTAGAGACGGTCGACGGCATCGAGGATGGCGCGGGTATCGAAAGGCCCGGGCGCGATCCCGGAAAAAGCGGCACGGGTGAGGGCGCGAGTCGCCGTATCCCCGCCGACGATCTCGAGTTGCCCGATCGAGTCGGGGAGCGGTCGGGGGGACCGGGGCGGCGATGGGCCAGCCTGGG
>VSDC01000119.1:0-6659 GCA_047459275.1 Gemmatimonadota bacterium | reverse complement strand
TGGCAGGGTAGCTCAAAGGTAGAGCAGCGGAGTCATAATCCGTTGGTTGGGGGTTCGAGTCCCTCCCCTGCTACTGCACGGAATGGAAACGCCGCAAGGGCTTGGGCCCTTGCGGCGTTTCGTTTTGTGACGCTGCTTTGCGTCGTCCGATGACGCAAATCTTCTCGCTATCCGAATAACGGGCATGTCGCCACAGGCCAAGAAACGATGAGCCGAACGATTGCGGAGTTTCGGATACCCGAGGAGCTGGCGTCCATCTACCGGGATGCGGATACGGGTAAGACGTTGGGTGGGACGGTACGCCAGGTGATGGTGGATACCACCGATCCCCTCTGCGAGAAGATCGGGGCCATCCACCAGGCGTTCAGAGCGCGTGGCCGGCCTGCTGCAGCAGGTCGGGGCAACGGGCCTCGAGCTCCGTCCGGTCGAGCATGTTGGGCGGTCGAAGCCTCGGACCCGATGGTTCCAGATGTTGCTGACTTCGCCACCGGTACGCACTGTACCTCCCACCAATTTCGGCATCAAGCCGTTCGAGCCAGATCTCGAGGGACAGTACCGCTGCCCGGTGTGCACGACAGCAGGCTTGGCGCTGATCTCGGAGGTATGGGTGGATCGAAACAGCTGGACCGGTGACGATTTTGTCCGAAGCCGAGAGTTCCTTGGAATCAAGATGGGTTTGCTCCGACCGGCTCCACTCCTGTTCATGTCGCCACGGATTTGGCGTCTGCTCCAAGAGCACAAAGTGAGAGGATTCCGGGCGGAGATCGCGTACTTGGCTCCTCGAGATGTCGACCAATGACCATCAGCGGCGGAAGTGGCTGGTCGAGAGTAACGAATCGCTCCTCCTACCTGAGCTGGAAGGGCGGGGATTTCACCGAGTGCCCCTGACTCGGGAGGAAGCACGAAGCGAGTTTCGTATCGCCTACCCGTTCGGACGACTGCGGCGCGAGGGGCCGCGTGGCTTCGAGCTGGTCGAGATACAACTGGACAAGCGCGGGAGCCCCGTATTCCGGTTGAACCTGGGCGTCGTGCCGTTCGGCGGGGTCGAGCATGAGCTGGTCGGCAGGATTCCGCCGGAGGACGTGTGGGTCCATTATCTGGACCACGCCGACGAGATGTACGAGGTCAGGTGGCGGCGTAAGTGGTTCTCGGCGAGACACCTGCCGTGGTCGGAGGTATCGACGGCGGACTATCAGGAACTGGTTCGGAGAGTCGTCAGTCTCATTCCGGAGATCGAAGCGCTCTTCCGAGATGGCGAGCTCGGGAAGCACATGCGCGAAATCCGCTTGCATTAGGTGATCGATCGATGGCCATGCGACGGGGCAGGAGCGTGCTTGTGGTCGTCGGCCTCGTCGCAATCTGCTCATTGCTCTATGTGGTGATCGAACAATCCGTTACAGTGCATTACCTCGAAGTCGGGGCCCTGCATGACCGCAACGAGGATCCCCCTGACGTGGATGGAGTTTGGAATCCGCTCGGGACGCCTGCTCGAGCTACCTTGCTCGACGAATGCGGATTGCCCCGACGGGAACTCATGACTTCGGCCGGTCGTCCCGGTGCAACGGAGTTGGCGACGCGTTGATTCGAGCGATGGGTAGATTGGCCGCTCCGATCCTGTCATCGCTTGAGACGTGGATCCTTTCGTTGTCGGAACGGGATGTGGTCGTCACCTGGGAGCACGACCCCCACAGCGAATTCGGTCCGGCGACGACCATCCAGTTCGCACCGAAGTCGCTCTTCGCGTGCCCCCTGAACGTGACCGTCTTGGAGGACGGCCATTGCGGCTTCGACCTGGACTCGTGGTCGCGGCTCGCTCACCGGATGGGCGTAGGCGTTTGTCGCCTCGGCCTCGGGAACGTCGACCCGGCAGCCCTGTTCGTGGAGCCCACGGCGCTGGAGGCCGACCGTGTGCTCTCGATTTGTCAGGCGGTTGCGAGAGGGGCGGTGAGGCTGACGGTCGGCCTGGCGTTTGGAAGGATTACCGCGACCCTGGGATCAGTCGTGCTCCCATCGGGCGTTGTCGCCATGTATGGGGTCGGCGGGCCGCTGCTCGCAAACAGGTTGTTGCGGCGACTCGGATACGGCGACGTGGTCGAGGTCGCGTACGAACCGTGGGATAGCGTGAGTGGAATGACCGGGCGGGTTCAGGTTTAGTCCGTCTGCACCGAACACTTCGAACCTTCCAACCGAGGTGACCTTCCGATGACGACATCGCCGCCTCCCATCCTCGAGATGCAAGAGATCGAGAAACACTTCGGCCCGGTCCGGGCCGTCGACGGCGTGAGCGTGACGGTCCGGCGGGGCGAGATCGTGGCGCTGCTGGGGCCGAACGGGGCGGGGAAGACGACGCTGCTCCGGATCGCGCTCGGGATGATCCGTCCGGACCGGGGGTGGGTGGCTTACGGCCTCGGCGGAGGACTCTCGGACCGCCCGGACGCCAGGCGGATCGGCTATCTGCCGGAGGAGCGCGGGTTGTACCAGGACGTGCCGGTGGCGCGTTACCTGGCGTACTTCGGGGCGCTGCGGGGGATGCGGCGCTCGGATGCGCGACGGGAGGCGGCTCGCTGGCTGGAGCGTCTCGATCTGGCGGACCGGGCGCGCGAGCGGTTGCGGAACCTGTCGAAGGGGAATCAGCAGAAGGTCCAGTTCATTTCCACGGTCGTGCACCGGCCAGAGCTGGCGATCCTGGACGAGCCGTTCAGCGGTCTCGATCCACTGAACCAGGACCTCTTTCTCTCGTTGATCCGCGAGCTGCGCGACGCGGGGACGACGGTGATCCTGAGCGCGCACCACATGCAGCTCGTCGAGCGGCTGGCCGACCGGGTGGTTCTGATCCGCAAGGGTCGCGTGGCGGATTCGGGGACGGTCGAGGAGCTCCGGCGCCGGTGGGGCGCGGGGCGGCGGCTGGTGGTGCGGCTCGGCGGCGGTGGCGCCGGCGATGGCGGAAGCGGCGCCGTTGCGAGCCCGGGCGATGGCCGTGCCCAGGAAGGTACGGCGGGCGACGTCGCCTACGCCGGCGCCGTCGCATTCCTCGAATCCCTCGCCGGGGTCCGCTCGGCGCGGGCGACGGCGGCCGGCGAGATCGAGATCGATGTGGAGCCGGACGCGTCGCTGAGCGGGCTGCTGGAGGCGATCGGCGGTCGGCTCGACGTGCAGGACCTGCGGACCGAGACGGTGACGCTGCACGACATCTACGTCCGCACGATGACGGGCGTCGAGCCCGAGACGGAGGAGGTGGTGGCGTGAAGCGCGCGGTGAGCCACGCCCGGGCGGCCTGGGAAGTAGCGCGGTGGGAGTTCCTGCGCTACTTCAAGCCGAAGCAGCAATTGATCGGCCTCGTGATCACGATGTTCTTCATGGTGGTCGGCGGCCTGGTGGGGAAGCTGACGAGCGAGCCATCCACGGTCGAGCTGGCCGTGGTGGGCGCGGAGCGGATCGAGCTCCCGTCGGAGCTCGGGCGCTTTCGGTTCGAACGACACGACGAGGCGTCGCTCGAGCGGCTCAGGGCCGAGGTCGCGGAGCGGGACCGCGAGGCCGTGCTGGTGGTGGGGAGCGACGGCGCGGGCACGCTGTTCGTGAGGCAGCTCCCGAGCTGGCGCGCCGATCTCGAGCGCGAGCTCACGGCGGTGGCCGTGAGTCGTCGCCTGGAGACTTCGGGGCTCGCGATCGAGCAGCTATTGGCGATCCAGGCGCCGTTCACCCTCGAGGTGCACGAATCGGCGCCGCGGGCCGGCCTCGGTGAACGCGCGGCGGCGATGGCCGCTCTGTTCCTCACGCTGTTCGGCCTGATGGCCGGCATGGGTTACATCTTCACCAGCGTGACCGGCGAGAAGCAGAACAGGCTGTCGGAGCAGGTGATCTCGGCGATCCCGCCGCAGGCGTGGATCGACGGGAAGATCCTGGGGCTGGCGGGCGTCGCGTTGGCGGGAATGCTCAACCTGGCCCTGGCGGTCGGGATCGTCCTGACCGTCGCCCGGATCGGGTGGGGCGCAGAGTTGCCGTTCGCCATCGCGGTCCAGCGTGTCGACCTCCTCCTCCTGGCGGGCGTAGGGATCGTCCTGGGCTTCCTCTTCTGGTTCGCGTTCCTGGCCGCGGTCGCGGCGGTGGTCGACGATCCTCAGCACTCGAGCCGCAACCAGCTCCTCTATCTGCCGATGCTTACGCTCGTGGCGGCGTACCTGGCGGTGAGGGACCCGACGGCGACGTGGATCCGGGTGCTCTCGATCGCGCCGCCCACGTCGGGCGCGGTCTTCCCGGTACGCGTCCTCGCCACCGAGGTGCCGTGGTGGGAGGTCGTGATCACACTGGGGCTCCTGGTCGGCGCGATCCGGTTCGTCCGGCGCGTGGCGGGGCGGATCTTCCGCCTGGGGATGCTCCTGTACGGGAAGGAGCCGACGTGGGGCGAGATCTGGCGGTGGTTGCGGGAGAGTGCGTGAGACCGGCCGCCGCCACGCCGCGGTAGGGCCCCGTGAGCGGTAGAGCCCGCGGCCAGTAGAGTTCCGTGACCGGCGGAGCCCGCGGCCGCCGACGCGTCCCCGCGGCCGGCGGTGGATCCCGGCGGTCGACGACTCAGAAATCCCTCCTCCCGAACCTCCACGCCGCGACTCCCAGCGGCGCCACGAGCCACGCGGCCAGCGACGCCACAATCCACGCGCCGCCTGCGCCGCCGAGGGCGTGCTCCAGCGCGGCGCCGGTGGGGCCGAGGAGCACGTCGGCGCCGAGGGAGACGAGGCCGAGGGTCCGCGCGCCATCGATCGGGTTGAGGGTGAGGAGCGTGACGAGCAGGCCGTCGACGTCGCCGGAGCCGAAGAGCTGGAGCACGAGGATCGCGGCCAGGTCGTAGAGGACGGCGGCCGCGAACCAGGCGGCGAGGGCGGCGCCGGTGGCGGCCGCGCGGGTCCGGGTGGACACGCCCAGGAGCACGCCGACGCCGAGCCCGGCCAGCCCGACCAGCGTCGCCCCGATGGAGGCGGCGAGGAAGCCGCCGAAGCCGTCGGTCCCGGCTTGCACCGCGACCAGCAGCGCCGCCGCGCCGAACCCCGCCCCCGCGACGAGCGCGAACGCGCCGGCCAGCCCGAGGGCGCGGCCCAAGAGCGCGGCCGTCCGGCCGACGGGCTGCGCGAGGAGCAGCTCGGTGCCGTCGTGGGGCGCGGAGAACGCCGTCGCGCCGAGGACCAGCCCGAGGAGCGGGAGCAGGTACAGCGACAGGTTCAGGAGCGAGACCGCCGTGCGGGTGAAACCCTGGACCAGGAGCTGCCCGCTCGCGGCGAGGCCGCCGAACGTGATGGCCAGCGCGAGCCCGCAGAACAGGATCCCGAACCCCGCGACGAGCCGGCTCCGTAGCACCGTGCGCAGCTCGTGCGCGGCGATGATGGCGACGGCGTTCATGCGACCCTCCGCGCGGGCGCCGTGAAGGCGCGGTAGAGGACCTCCAGGTCGGACGTGCCGGGCGGGATCGCCGCGGCGACGCCGAGGGCGTCGACGAGCTCGCCCGGCTCGCCGACGGCGCGCAGCTCTCCGTCCGCGAAGAAGGCGACGCGGTCGGCGAGGGCGGCGACCTCGGCCAGATCGTGCGACGACAGCATCACGGTCGTGCCCTCGCGGGCGATCTCGGCGACGATCTCGCGCACGTCGAGGGCGCCGGTCGGGTCGAGGGCGGCGCTCGGCTCGTCGAGGAGGAGCGCGCGGGGCCGTCCCAGGAGCGCGACGGCGATTCCGAGGCGCTGGAGCATCCCGCCGGAGAAACCCTGGACCTCCCGCGACGCGTCGGCGGCGAGCCCGACCCGCTCCAGGTTGCGGTCCACTTCCCGCGGGTCGGCGCCGCGGAGGCGGGCGTAGAAGGCGACGATCTCGCGCGCCGTCGCAGACTCGGGGAAGGCCAGGCGCTGCGGGAGGTAGCCGAGCCGCTCGCGCGCCGCGCGGGTCGAGGCATCGTGGCCGTCGACGGTGACGCACCCCGCCGTGGGGCGGATCAGCCCGACGGCGGCCTTGAGCGTCGTCGTCTTGCCGGAGCCGTTCGGGCCGACCAGCGCGAGCGTCTCGCCCTCGCGGACCTCCAGGTCGAGCCCTGCGACGGCGGTCGTCCGGCCGTACCGTTTGGTGAACCCTTCGTAGCGGATCATTTTCCCGTCCTCCCCGGTTCAGTGGTGGTGGCCGAGCTCGTGGGGGTCGGTCGGATGCGCGGTGCCGCGGCCGGCGCCGCCACGGTGAGCCTCGGGCG
Organism: Gemmatimonadota bacterium; assembly: GCA_047459275.1. Taxonomy (GTDB): domain Bacteria; phylum Gemmatimonadota; class Gemmatimonadetes; order Longimicrobiales; family RSA9; genus CALBZE01. The sequence goes on along the minus strand of VSDC01000119.1, from coordinate 439 downwards.
GTGCGTGGCCGCCGTGCGGATCACCGGCGTGCCCGTGGTCCGGATCGCCCGCGTGGCTCCGGCCGCGCCCGGCTCCCCAACCGTAGACGTCGTAGCGCGACGCGTCCGCCGACGTGTCCGGCGGTACCTCGAGGGGCAGCCCGTCCGGGGCCCGGGCGAGGGGCGCCGGGTCGACGACGGTGGGGAGGCCGAAGACGGGGAAGGCCCGTTCGGCCCACGCCAGCGCCCGCGCGGCGAGGGTGCCGGTGAACGCCTCGAGGGCGGGGCGCGCCTGGGCCAGCGACGAGAAGGGGTCGCCGGCGCGGTAGGGGCGGTCGCCCAGGCCATCGCCATCCAGGTCGTAGACCGATGGGTCGCCCCACCAGTTGCCCCGGCCGGCCTCGGCCCACGCGTTCTCGCCGCCGCCCCGCGCCGGCCGCACGGCGACCCGGTTCCCCGC
>VSDC01000118.1:0-6674 GCA_047459275.1 Gemmatimonadota bacterium | reverse complement strand
GAACACCACCCCCCGCGCCGCGAGCTCGCTCATGATGAAGTCGAAGCACGCCTCGTCCCGCCCGACGATCTCCGGCGGGAGCACGCCCGGCTCGCGGAACATCCCCCGCGCGACCAGGCGCACCATCGCGGTGCAGGTGTACCCCGTCGTCCGGGCCATGGAGTGGATCCCGGTGCGCTCGTCGTAGCGGTCGAGGAGCGTGTAGACGTGGCGCACGCGCTTCCCGTCCTTCGTCCCCTCGACCTCCACCCGCATGACGGTGAGGTCTTGCTCGCCGGGCCGGAGCATCCAGGCGTCGAAGAGGAGGCGGGCGGTGACATCGATCGGCCGCACGCGGACGCCGCCCACCTCGATCGGATCGACGTCGAAGAACCCCGTCTCCCGCAGCATGCGCATCCGCTCGGCGTGGCCGGGGTAGCGCAGCGTCTTCTCGACCATCGACGGCGTGCGGCACGTGCGCAGCAGGGTGCGCAGCCCGTCGGTGTTGAACGCCTCGAGGGTGCCGACGCCCGGGATGTCGACCAGCTCGATCTCGCTCAGCGCCGGCATGACGACGTCCTTGCCGTCGCGACGGAAACGGGCGGGTCGGGTGTACTCCTCGATGACATCGATCGGGGAGAAGGGCGCCTTGTACTCGTAGGGCCAGCGCCGCTCGACCGGCAGCCCGCCGACCATGCAGACGAAGCGCTCGGTCGAGTCCAGCGCCGCTTCCAGCCGCCCGAGGATCAGGTTGCTGCACCCGGGCGCGACGCCGCAGTCGACGAGGGCGATGCGCCCTTTCTCGCGCGCCAGCGCGTCGAGCTCGAAGGGGTCCTCGGGGAAGAACGAGATGTCGACGACGTCCTTGCCCGCCTCGAGGGCACGACGCAGCGTCTCGAACCCCATGAAGCCCGGCACCGCGCCGACCACGAGGTCCTGACGCTCGAGGACCCGGCCGAGAGCGGCCGGGTCCGAGAGATCCGCCTGAACCGTGGCGACGCGGGGCGTCCCCTCGAGGCGGGCGAGCGCCTCGGCCGACGCATCGGCGGCCGTCACCTCGAACTCGCCCGTCGCGGCGAGGTCGCGGATGATGGCGCCGCCGACGCGGCCGGCGCCGAGAACGACGACTTTCTTCACGGCGTCGACCCTAGCTGATCTGCTGCGCCTGCTTCGCCGCCTTGCGCTCCGCGACGATGCGCGCGTGGACCTCGGCGTTCTCGATCCACGGCTTCCGCTCGAAGTAGCTGTTCGTCATCTCCTTGACCTGCGGCGCCAGCAGGATCAGCGCGATCAGGTTCGGGAGGATGACGATGCCGAGGGCGATGTCGCCGATCGCCCAGATGGTGTTGAGCGCCAGGGTCGCACCGACGAAGTGCATGGTGACGTACACGAGCTTGTACGGCAGGACCGCCTTCGGGCCGAAGAGATAGTAGGCGCACCGGTCGCCGTAGTAGCTCCACGAGATTGCGGTCGATACGGCGAAGAGGATCACGCTGATCAGCACGATGTAGTCGCCCCACTCGCCCGGGAGCCCGTGGCGGAACGCGAGCATCGTCAGCGGCGCGCCCGACTCCACGGCCTCGCCGTGGAGCGTCGGGTACTCCGTGCCGTCGTCGGCGCGGGCGACGCCGCGTGCGACGTCGATCACGCCATTGAACAGGACCGTCATCTCCGGGTCGACGTAGAAGCGCTCGACCTTGGCTTCGTGCCAGGCGAAGAGCGGCGCGCCGACGTCCTCGCTGGCGTGGGCGCCGTCGACGATCCGGATCTCGGCGGGCGGCGAGACGCGGACATAGCGCCCGTTCTCCTGCAGCGCGATGTAGGAGACGTCGCCACTGCGCAGATCGAGCGCCGTCGGGACCCGCTCCTTCCAGGCGCCGGTGATGATGATCGTGAGCGCCGTGATCGTGCAGATGACGATCGTGTCGATGAACGGCTCGAGGAGGGCGACGACGCCTTCGGAGACCGGCTCGTCGGTCTTGGCCGCCGCGTGGGCGATGGGAGCAGAGCCCTGCCCCGACTCGTTCGAGAAGAGCCCGCGCTTGACGCCCCACATCAGGGTGACCAGGAACGCGCCGACACCGGTGCCGGCCACGCCCGCCGTCGGATTGAACGCCTCCCGGAAGATCAGTGCGAAGCTGGGCAGGACCTGGTCGATGTTGGTGAGGATCACGTAGAGGCCGCCGAGGACGTAGATCGCCGCCATCGCCGGGGCGAGCACCGCCGTGACCTTACCGATCCGTTTGATCCCGCCGATGATCACGGAGAAAACGATGAGCGTCGTGACCAGGCCGGTGAGCCACGTGGGCGTCCCGAACTTTCCGGCCATGGAGTCGGCGACGGTGTTGGCCTGGACCGCGTTCCCGGTCAGGAATGCCGTGAAGCCGAGCATCACGGCGAAGAAGACGGCCATCCACTTCCAGCGCGGGCCGAGGCCTCGCTCGATGTAGTACATCGGCCCGCCGGCGACCGACCCCTCGAACGTATTCGGGTCCAGGTCCTCGGAGACCTCCCGGTAACGCTGGGCGAGGGTGACCTCGGTGTACTTGATGGCCATCCCGAAGAAGGCCGTCATCCACATCCAGAAGAGGGCGCCCGGGCCGCCCCAATGGATCGCGAGCGCTACGCCGGCGATGTTGCCGATCCCGACCGTCGCCGAGAGGGCCGTCGTCAGCGCCTGGAAGTGGGAAACGTCACCGGGCTCGTTCGGGTCGTCGTACTTGCCGCTCGTGACGGCGACGCCGTGCCGGAAACGCCGGATCTGGACGAAGCCCAGGTAGAGCGTCAGATAGAATCCGGTGCCGAGGAGTGCGATGACCACGAACGGGATTTCCTCGCCGGCGACCGGGATCCCCTTCTCCCAGACCCAACCGTTCACTCGAGCGACGATCGGGTCGAGTGCGTCCATGAACGAACCGAGCAGTTGCCTGATCCCCTCCATGGGCCCCATCAGGTGGCGGTTTGCGTTCGATGCCGCCGGTGCGCGTGCGAGAGGGTGCGCGCGGCGGCGGTCTCGGGTGCCGCTGCCCTGAAGCTGTGTCCCGGCAACGACTTATGAAAAAAAAGAACGGCGTCGTCGCGACTACACCGGGTGTAGCTCGGAGGATCCGCGTCCGGGGCGGGCCTGTGCGACCGGCGTGTCGCGCCGCGTCCTTCGATCTGCGGAGTCGGCGCTGAAAACGGGCACAATTTAGGGCGGGTCGGGTGAGTGCGCCATATCTGTGAGGTGTCAGGGGGAAGGTATCGGGGCGTCGGTCTTGGGTGTCGGGTGTCGGGCCTCTCGGTTTCGGGCGCGGCCGAAATCGCGCCCCGCGCGTTGAGAACACCGCGCGGGGCGCGGGTGCCGCGAGCGCGGCCGCAGCCGACGTCGCATGCGGCGCGTCGGGCACGCCGCGCGGCGAGTCCGGCTCCACGCCGCTATCTCTCCATCGGCTCCAGCGCGGAGTTCAGCCGCACCGACACGCCGCCCAGCCCGCCGGCCTCGCCCATATCCGGATAGCGCGCATCCGTGATGCGGACCCGGTACCCGTCCGGAAGCGTATCGACCCGGAAGATCGGGAAGCGCGACCAGACGAGGTAGTCCCGGGCGCGCGGGGTGGCAGCGGCCGCATCGATCACGGCGTCGCGGGGGACGCGGGGGATGACGTCGCCGTCCAGCCGCACGGAGGGGCGCCAGAACCAGTCGAAGGCGCCGAAGTGGTAGGCCGACGGCGTCTGGACCACGACGTCGCCTCTGAACGGGTTGGCCGGAACCGGCGCGATCATCACGCCCTCGATCGGTCCGATCCCCTGCGCCTGCGCCGCGTCACGGACCCGTCGGGCGGCGGCCGCGTCCGATGCGACCATGGCGAGAATGTAGCCGACGGCGAGGGCGAGCGCCCAGCGAGAGATGGTGAGGGGACGTCTGGCCACCGGCTCCGGCGCCGCCGCCGACGTTGCGAGCTCGGGCGCCTCGGACGGCGCGCCCGCGACCCGGTATGCCAGCACGACCCCGGCGAGGCCGATCACCCACGCGACCCTGGCGGCGTCGGGCACCATCGGCGCCGTGAACATCAGCGCGCTCGCGGCGGCGGCAAGAACGAGCCATCCCGCGATCCCCCGAGCGCCCCGCTCCCGCGCCACGAACGTCGACGCGCCGAGGAGCAGCCAGAGCCACGGGTCGATGATGAAGAGGGAGTCGCCGTAGAACCACTTCATCGAGAAGGGCGCCAGGAGCCGGATCCCGTACGTGTTCATCCAGTCCAGAGCCGGGTGCGTGAGGACGCCGAGGAGGGCGAGTAGCAGGATCGGCAGCGGCCGCGCCGGCTCGGCTCGTGGGTCGCGGCGACGGCGCACGAACCGGTCCCAAGCCAGCATCACACCCGCCACGACGAACGGCAGCATCGCCATCGCCAGGGGGCCGTGGGTGTACCCGCGGCGGAACGCCAGCGCGTAGTACTCGTCGCGGAAGAAATAGACGAAGGCGTCAACGTCGGGCGCGTTTGCGGCCACGACGAGCGTCGCGGTGGCGAGTGGCGTCGTGCGGCGCAGGCCTGCCGCCGCGAGCGCGGCGCCGGCAAGGGAATGTGTGAGGTTGTCCATGCAGGTTTTCCACCCCGTTTCCCACACTGGCCCGCCTAGTTTTCCACACGGACCAGGCACCGAAATCCAGAGTTGCTACATAATGCCATGACCACGACACGGGGTCGAGGGGAAATGGATGGGGTTGGCGGGATTGTTGGGGCCAGATGCGGGGCGAAAGTATGCCGGAACGGGTCGATTCTGGATTTCGGTGCCAGGTCCGCCCTAAGTTCGGGCGGGGACAGGGGGACAGAAGGCAGGAGACGTGATGATGATCCAGTTCAAGCCGAGCCCACGCGTGATCGCCGCAGCGCTCACGCTCGCGCTCTTCCCATTCGCCAATGCTCGTCCCGCCGCCGCCCAGGGGCTGTCGGACGTGGAGCGGCGGATCGCCGAGCACATCGATGCGCATGCGGAGGAGGCGGTCGCGCTCCTCGAGCGGATCGTGAACATCAACAGCGGCACGATGAACCCGGCGGGGAACAAGGCGGTGGCTGACGTGCTGGCGGTCGAGCTCCGGAAGCTGGGCTTCGACGTGCGCTGGTCGCCGCTGCCGGTGGAGATGGGGCGCGCCGGGCATCTGGTGGCGGAGCGGGAGGGCCGGCGGGGCCGGCGGATCCTCCTGATCGGCCACCTGGACACCGTCTTCGAGGAGGACAGCCCGTTCCAGCGCTTCGAGCGCTCCGGCAACTACGCAAAGGGACCGGGCGTGGTCGACATGAAGGGGGGCGACGTCGTGATCCTCCAGGCGCTCCGGGCGCTGCATGCGGTGGGCGCGCTCGAAGACGCGACGATCCGGGTCATTCTGACCGGCGACGAGGAGTCGCCCGGCGAGCCGCTGGACGTGGCGCGGCGGGATCTGATCGAGCTGGCGAAGCGGAGCGACGTCGCCCTCGGCTTCGAGAGCGGCTCCAGCGACGGCGCGACGGACTACGCAGTGGTGGCGCGGCGCAGCTCGAGCGAGTGGCGGCTCAGGGTCAAGGGCCGGCGCGCGCACTCGTCGGGGATCTTCAGCCCCGCGGTGGGCGCGGGCGCGATCTTCGAGGTCGCCCGGATCCTGAACCGGTTCTACGAGGAGGTCCGGGGCGAGGAGTACCTGACGTTCAACCCGGGCGTGATCCTGGGCGGCTCGGAGGTCGAGATCGACTTCGACCGGAGCGGCGGGACGGCGTACGGGAAGACCAACGTCGTGGCGGAGACGGTGGTGGTGAGCGGCGGGATCCGGACGATCTCGCAGGAGCAGCTCGAGCGCGCGAGGGAGAAGATGCGCGCAATCGTCGCGGAGAGCCTGCCGGGCACCTCGGCGGAGATCGAGTTCTTCGACGGCTACCCCGCGATGCCGCCGACACCGGCGAACCATTCGCTCCTCGCGATGTACGACCAGGCGAGCCGCGACCTGGGGTACGGCCCCGTCGTCGCCTTCGACCCGGGGCAACGGGGCGCGGCCGACATCTCGTTCGCCGCGCCGCACGTCGAGGCGGCCCTCGGCGGGCTCGGCCCCGTGGGCGCCGGGTCGCACACGGTCGAGGAGACGCTCGACCTGCGCACCATGCCGAAGGCGGCGAAGCGCGCGGCGATCCTGATCTATCGCCTGACGCGGGGCGAGCTGGACACATGAACGAACTCGAGATCTACGACATCGTCGGCGAGGAGGGCTTCCGGCGGCTGGTGGCGGCGTTCTACCGGCAGGTGCCGAAGGACGACATCCTCGGCCCCATGTACCCCGCCGACGACCTCGCCGGGGCGGAGGAGCGGCTCCGGGATTTCCTGATCTTCCGCTTCGGCGGGCCGCAGCGCTACATCGAGCGGCGCGGCCATCCACGGCTGCGCATGCGCCACATGCCGTTCCCGATCGACATGCGCGCCCGGGACCGGTGGGTGGAGCTCATGGGCAACGCGTTGGACGAGATGGCGTTCCCGCCGGAAGTCGATGCGGTGCTGAGGCATTTCTTCGAGGTCGCGGCGACGGCGATGGTGAATAGGGGTGAGGGCCTAGGTCTCAGGTCTTAGGTCTCGGGTGTCGGGTGTCAGGTCTTGGGTATTGGGTCTTAGGTCCTGAGTTTTTGGGTCCAGAAGAGCGTCGAGCAGCACATCCGCTGGCTTGCTCGCCAGCTGGATGCGGTCGAGCGTGACAT
>VSDC01000117.1:0-6710 GCA_047459275.1 Gemmatimonadota bacterium | reverse complement strand
TCGCCGCCGTCCGCATCGATCAGGACGACCTGGTTGGTCTCGACCTCGAACCCGGCGCCGGGAGCGCCGGCCTCGTTGAGGACGATCAGGTCGAGCCCCTTCGACTCGAGCTTCCGACGAGCGTGCTCCCGCGCCCGCTCCGTCTCCAGTGCGAAGCCGACGACGACCAGCCCTTCCGGCCGGGCGTCGCGCGATTCACGCAGCACGTCGGGGGCGGGCTCCAGCTCGATGGCGCCGGGCGCATGCTCCTTCTTGATCTTCTCCCCGGCCGGCCGGGCCGGACGGAAATCGGCGACCGCCGCGGACATGATCAGCGCATCCGCGGCCGGCAGCGCCTCGCGGACCGCGGCGAGCATCTCCTCGGCGGTCTCGATCCGCCGGAGCCGCGGACCGGGAGGAGGCGAGATGTTCGTCGGTCCTGCGATCAGGATCACGTCGGCCCCGCGCCGCCACGCCGCCTGCGCCAGCGCGAAGCCCATTCTTCCCGAGGAGCGGTTGGTCAGCACCCGCACCGGATCCACCGCCTCCCGCGTCGGCCCGGCCGTGACCACGACGGTCCGGCCGCGGAACGGCGTCTCGCCCTCCAGCGCCCGCCCGATGTGCTCCACGATCGTGGACGGCTCCTCCATCCGGCCCGGGCCTTCCCCTTCCCCGAACGCGAGGGGACCCGTAGCAGGCCCGGCGATCCCGTAACCCAGGACCTCGCGCAGATGCCGCACGTTCGCCTGGGTCTGCGGGTGGGACCACATCCCGTCGTTCATCGCCGGACAGATGAGCACCGGCGCACGGGTGGCCAGGAGAATGGCGGTCAGGAGGTCGTCCGAGCGGCCCGTGGCCGCTCGAGCCAGGAAGTCCGCCGTGGCAGGAGCGACGCAGACGACATCCGCTTCCCGCGCCAGGCGGATGTGGTCCAGGGCGTGCCCCGGCGCGAGGATGTCGTCCCGAACAGGTCGCCCGGTCAACGCCTCGAACGTGACCGGGCCGACGAACGCATGGGCGGAGCGCGTGAGCACCACGTCGACCGCGGCGCCGAGCTGGGTCAGGTCCCTGGCGAGCTGCGCCGACTTGTACGCGGCGATCCCGCCCGTGACTCCCAGCACCACCCGGCGCCCTTTCCACGGACGCCGCGGCGTCAGCACTCCGCCCATGCCGGGTTAGACGGTCGCCTTGCGACGCTTGACCAGGCGGAACTCGATGTTCCCGGCGACCAGGGCCTCGGCCGCACGGGTCGTCAGCTTCTTCTCGAGCCCTTCGGGTACCGCCTCCGACGGAAGCGCGTTCAGCTCGCGCGCATACCGGGCGGCGACGAGCACGCCCAGGTACTTGCTGCCCGTGTGCTTCGCGATCTCGCTAGGCGTGAATACCCGCATCACTCCCTCCTATCCAGAATACGTCCGAGCTCGGTGTCCAGTCGGATGAGTTCCTTCTCCAGATCCACCATGCGCGGACGGCGGTGCCGCTCCGCGGTGACGACCGCCTCGAGCGCAGAAACGGCCCGCTCGAAGTCGTCGTTCACCACAACATAATCGAAACTGGCCGCCAGCGGCAGCTCCCTTCGCGCCCCGGCCAGGCGGCGCTCGACCTCCTCACGGGCCTCGCTCCCGCGCTTGGCCAGCCTGCGTTCCAGCTCCGACGCCGACGGCGGCAGGATGAACACGAGGACCGCATCCGGGAACTGCTCCCGCACCTGCCGGGCGCCCTGGACGTCGATGTCCAGCACGACGACCATGCCCTGCTCCAGTCCGCGAGTCACGCCCTCGCGCGGCGTGCCGTACCGCCGCCCGTGCACCGTCGCCCACTCGAGCAGCTCCCCGGTCTCGATCATGCGGTCGAAGGCCGCGTCGTCGACGAAGAAGTAGTCTCTCCCGTGCACCTCGTACTCCCGCCGCGGCCGCGTCGTGGCCGAGATCGAGAATACGACGTCTCGACGACGCTCGACGAGGGCGCGCGCCAGACTCGTCTTTCCGGCGCCGCTCGGCGCCGCGATCACCAATGGAAACGGTCGCCCCAGCACCCTCACTCCACGTTCTCGATCTGCTCCCGCAGACGATCGATTTCATTCTTGATCGAGATCACCCGGTGCTGGATCGTCACGTCGTTCGCCTTCGAGCCGATCGTGTTCGCCTCGCGCAGCATCTCCTGGCTCACGAAGCGGAGGCGCTTGCCCACGGGCTCCGCGGCGTCCAGGGCGAGAGTCTCGCGGAACAGCGCGATGTGCGACTGCAACCGGACCAGCTCTTCGCTGATGTCCCACTTCTCGGCCAGGTAGGCGATCTCGCGCGCCAGCCTGTCTTCGTCCACCCCCACGCCCCCGGCCAGCTCCGCGATCGCCGCCCGGAGCCGGTCCCGTTCCTCGATCAGCCGCACCGGCGCCCGCTCGGCCACCACGGCGAGCGATTCCTCGATCGCTTCCAACCGCTCCAGGAGATCCGCCTCCAGCCGCCGCCCCTCCTCCTCGCGCAGGGCGACGACGCCGCGGGCCGCCTCTTCCGTCGCCTCGCGGACCACCTCGAGGTCGACCTCCGGAGCGTCCTCATCGCTCCGGATGATGATGTCGTGGTACCGGCTCAGCATCGCCACGTCCACGTCACCCGGGAGCCCGAACCGCTCCTTCAACGTGCCGAGGAGGCCGATGTACTCCCGCACCCGGTCCTCGTCGAGCCGGAGCGTCGTGCCGGCGGGGACCTCGACCGGCTCCACCTTCAGGGCGTAATGGACCTGTCCTCGGTGGACGTACGGGCGCAGCCAGTCCCGGATCTGGGGCTCCGCCATCTCCAGGGAAGGCGGGAGCCGGAAACTGACGCGAAAGGTGTCGTGATTGACGGTCTTGATCTCGACCCTCACGCGGCCGGCGGCCGTATCGCGCTCCGCCGTGCCGAATCCCGTCATGCTCCTGATCATCGTGCCTCCGCTGAGCCGGCGTAAGCTACCTCCGCCGTTCGCGCAGGTCAACGCGATAGACACCCATACGCCGAACGCCCTCTCCGGGCATCTCCGCGGCATCGTCCGGGACCTCGACATCGCGCACGGCGCCGGCCTCCCGCAGCCGCACGAGCGCCGGCCCCCACACAATCATCACCTCCGTACCCCGTGCGTGGAAGTGATTTCCACGGACGCGCCCCGGCTCCGTCCACACGACGTGAACGTTCCGCTGCGCAACGATCTCATCGGGGGCGAGGAGCTCGACGACGCTGCCTCGCGCATCGCGCGCCGGGCCCAGTCGCTCGATGGACACTGTCGCGCCGTCCCCCGCCGTCAATTCCAGAACTCCCACTTCACTCCGTAATAGAGCCGCTGCCTGGGGAAGGTGCGGTCCGGGAAGTCCTGCACGTCGGGCCTCAGGAACATGTTCTCCCAGCGCAGGAACGCCCGCACGTCGATGACGCGGATCTGGAGGTAGAAGTCGAAGACCGTCTTCCCGGGAACGATCGTGGTCTCTCCGACGCCGGTCGGCACCGCCATCGCCCCCCGGTGGTGACCCTCGAGGCGCGCGAGGATGTCCAGGTTCCCGCTCGGGAGTGGGGAGTGCGAGTACACGAGCCCCGCCCGCCACGCCTCGCCCGGCGTGTAGATCCACGGCGACGAGTCGGTCCAGCGAGCATACCACCCCTCGATCGCCAGCGGCTCCCAGAAGAGCGGGATCCGGGCGGTCACCTCCCATCCGGTGGCGTCGCCTCCCGGGAAGAGTCCGAACTCCCGGTCGAAGGGGAGACCGTACGTCGCGATCGAGTCCGCGGACACGGAAACGAGGGCCCCGCCCAGGCGCAGGCCTCCCCGCTGGAAGTCGCCGCCGAGGCGGACCGCCTTCTGCTCGGTCAGCACAGACCGACCTTCGGCATCGAAGAGGAAGGGCACGCCGCGACGTCCGCCGAAGACCTCGGCGAAGGGATGAAGCCCGAAAAAGGGTCCGAGTTCGGCGCGGGCGCCGTAGGCGCCGGCGTCGCCCGCCTTGCGCCAGTCGCTCCACGAGAGGACGCCGCTCAGCTCGAGGGGCCCGACCGGGCGCACGCCTCCCGTCAGCTCCGTTTCGACCACGGGGAGCGCCTCATGGCTCCTGAGCCTCACCGATGCCTGGCTCCAGAACCGGTCCGCCTCGATGGCGGCACGCACTCCCGCCTGCACCGACGACATCACGACCCGCTCATCGGCGCCCGCCCCCTCCGTGACGCGGCCGCTCGCGCCAGGGGCCTCGTCGATGGACGACCGGCCGAAGTACATCTCGGTCGTGACCCCGTCGAAGGGCCGACCCCGCGCCCGCAGCACCCAGTCCTGGCGTGAGCCGTCCACGACCGACCGGTCCGCGAGCTGGCGGTCGAAGCTCGCCCGCCGGAGCTCGAGCTGGAGCGCCGTCGACCCCACGACTCGCCCCCATTTGAGCCAGGTGGCGGAAGTGTTCGCCGGCTCGGCCCGGCCGAGTCCGTCGGAGTCGACCCGGTCGAGCGCCACCGAGAATGGCCCGCCGAGCACCTGCGGCGTCTGGAACGCGCCCCGGAGCATCTTCGCGTTGTCGGGCTCCCCCGTCCCGACCTCGACGATGGAGTACGGCTCCGGCTTGGTCGGCGCGATCGTTTCCACCTCGATGCGGAGCCGTCCCGCCCGGCGCTCGACCCGGACCCGCTCGACTGCCACGAGCTCCAGACGAGAGAGATCGAACGTTCCGGCATCGAGGGGGTCCAGGACGAACCCGTCGAGCACGATCTCCAGACGCCCTCCGCCCATCCCCCAGGCGCTGAGGGCCTCCGGACTCGCGTCCAGCCCGAAGCGCAGCGCATGGACCCCGGGAATGCCCTCGAGGAGGTCGGTGAGGGTCGTGGCGCCGCTGGCGTGCAGGGCGGCGCGGTCCCACTCCCAGACGCCCGCACGCCACGAGGGCGCCGACCCTCGCGGGAAGCGATGAACGACGTCCACGGGCCGGAGCGTGTCGGCCGCGGCGACGGTGTCCCCCACCACCCCGACCGAATCGACCGCGGCACCCGCCGGGTCCACGACCACCGTGTCCCGGGCCACCGTGTCCGGCGGCGTGGGCGGCACCTGCGCGAGGGCCGGGACGGGGGCGACCGCAATCGCGATCACCCCGAGAACCAGGCCCGAAGACCACCATCGGATCCCGCCGCCACGTACCGCCATCACCGCCCGACCCGTACCCTCACCCAGTCGACGAACAGCCTCGTCGGCACGCCTGTCGACCCCTTCCTGTGGTACGGCCGCGGGTTGTCCCCGTAGGCCGTGCCCGCAATGTCCAGGTGCGCCCACGGAGTGTCGCCCACGAACTCCTTGAGGAACCACCCGCCGGTGATCGTGCCGGCAGGCCGGCCACCCGTGTTCTTCAGGTCGGCGTAATCGCTGTCGAGCTGGCGACGGTACTCGTCCCACAACGGGAGCGGCCAGCAACGCTCGCCCGTCCGCTCGCCCGCCGCGCGCACCTCTTCGATCAGCGCCTCGTCGTTCCCCATGAGTCCGATGGCCTCGTGGCCGAGGGCGATCACACAGGCGCCGGTCAGCGTCGCCGCGTCCAGGATCGCCCGCGGCTTGTACCGCTGCGCATAGGCGAGCGCGTCGGCCAGGATCAGCCGACCCTCGGCGTCGGTGTTGACCACCTCGATCGTCTTCCCGGCCAGGCTGCGTACGATGTCCCCGGGTTTGATCGACCGGCCGGACGGCATGTTCTCCGTGGACGGGATCAGACCGATCACGTGGGCCGGGAGCCGCAGCTCCGCGATCGCCTGCATCGCCCCCAGCACCGCCGCGGCGCCCGACATGTCGAACTTCATGTCCTCCATCCCTGCGGCCGGCTTGATCGAGATCCCGCCCGTGTCGAACGTGACCCCCTTCCCCACGAGCACGAGGGGCCCCTCGTCTCCTTCGGCGCCCCGGTACTCGATTACGATGAAGCGAGGCTCCTCCTCGCTCCCCTGGGCCACGGCCAGGAGCGCACCCATCCCCTCGCGGCGCATCGCCTCCCGGTCGAGGACGGTGACCTCGAGCCCGTGCTCCCGGCCGATCCTCTCGGCCGTCGCGGCCAGATGAGACGGCGTGGCTACGTTCCCCGGCGTGGCCGCGAGCTCGCGCGCCAGGTTCTCGGCCCGGGCGACGACCTCGCCGTAGTGCGAGCCCCGCGTGTACGCATCCGCCTCGTCGGATCCCCGCGCGATCAGCGTGAGCGAAGAGACGGGTGTGCGCGGGGAGTCGTCGGGCTGCGTCGTCTTGAATTCGCGGTACTCCCACGCGGCCAGGACTGCGCCCTCGGTCGCCGCCTGCGCCGCGGCCTGGGCGCCCACGCGTTCCGACACGCGGTCCAGGACGTCCAGGGTGACCGCCAGAGCCGTGACGCCCAGACGCTCCGCCTGCCGCACGGCGGTGCCCAGGGCACGCCGCACGCTCTCCGCCGTCGCATCGCCCTCCTTCCCGAGACCGACGAGCAGCACTCGCTCGGCGCCGACCTCGCCCGCCCGCGGATAGAGGAGCAGCGCCTCGTCCCGCTTCCCCTTGAAGTCGCCGCGCCCCAGCACCCGCTTCACCTCGCCGCCCATCCGCGCGTCGACCTCGGCGGCCGAGCCACCCGGCTCGCGATCCCCCTCGAAGAACGGGAGCACGAGGAGCGGCGTCGCCTGCTCCGCAGCTCTTCCCTGGATGACCTGGACTCCGAACCGTTCCATACGTTCTCACCGCATTCGTGGCCGTTCTACAGCCGTCGATCTCCCAAAGATCCG
>VSDC01000116.1:0-6713 GCA_047459275.1 Gemmatimonadota bacterium | reverse complement strand
CGCTGTTCGAGGAGATCGTGCGCCACTGCCCGCCCCCGCCGGTGGACCTGGACGCGCTGAGGCGCGAGATCGGCGAAGCGTACACGCGTGGCCGGGCGGAAGGATTCGCCGCCGGCGTGGAGGAGGGGCGCAGGCTCGAGGCCCAGCGCATCGCGCGGGTGGTGGCCGCAGCGGAAGCCGCGGCCGCGGCGATTCGCGCATCCGAGCAGCGGTGGCTCGAGACGCTGGAAGAGAACATGTGCGCGCTGGCCGTGGCCATCGCCCGGCACGTCGTCGGGCGCGAGCTCCGCTCGGATGCCCAGACCATCGCGGAGCTGGTGCGGCGCGCGGTCGCCGAGTTCCCCGTCGACCAGCCGTTGCGGGTGCGGATCCACCCGCAGGACCTGTCGACGCTCTCGGCGGTCTCGCCGCTGGATGGCGAGCCGGTCGCCGTCGCGCGCGGGCGCGACCTGCGCTGGATCGCCGATCCGGAGGTCGAGCCGGGCGGCTTCATCGTCGAGGGACGCGAGCGGATCGTCGACGGCCGGATCGACCTGGCCCTGGAGCGGATCTACAAGAGCCTGACCAATGCTTGAGACGCTGATCCGGCGGATCGATCAGGTGCCTCGCTTCGCGAGCTACGGCCGCGTCACGCGCGTCATCGGCCTCGTCATCGAGGCGGTGGGGCTCGACCCGGCGCTCGGCGAGCTGTGCCGAATCTCGAGTCTGAACGGTCGGCACTCGTTGCTGGCCGAGGTCGTCGGCTTCCATGAGCGCGGGATCCTGCTCATGCCGCTAGGCGGCCTCGACGGCGTCCATCCGGGGAGCGCGGTCGAGCCCCTCGGCCGCTCCCTCGGCGTCGACGTCGGCCCCGGCATGCTCGGCCGGGTCCTGAACGGGCTCGGCCAGCCGATCGACGGGAGGGGGAGCATAGGCCCGACGCAACGGATCCCTCTCGTGGCGGCGCCGCTCAACCCGCTCGAGCGCAGCCCGATCGACGAGCCCTTCGAGACTGGAGTCCGCGCGATCGACGGGCTGGTCTCGCTCGGCCGCGGCCAGCGCGTGGGGATCTTCGCCGGGAGCGGCGTGGGGAAGAGCACGCTCCTCGGGATGATCGCCCGGCGCGCGGCGGCCGACGTCAACGTGATCGCGCTCCTGGGCGAGCGCGGCCGCGAGGTGCGGGATTTCATCGAGGAGTCGCTGGGCCCGGAGGGGCTCGCGCGCTCGATCGTAATCGTGGCGACCGGCGACGAGTCGGCGCTCGTGCGGGCGCGCGGTGCGTTCGTCGCGACGGCGATCGCCGAGTACTTCCGCGACCAGGGCAAGCACGTCCTGCTCATGGTGGACTCGGTGACGCGCGTGGCCATGGCCTGGCGCGAGATCGGGCTGGCCGTCGGCGAGCCGCCGACCACGCGAGGGTACCCGCCCTCGGTCTTCGCCTCGCTGCCGCGCCTGCTCGAGCGGGCGGGGAACGCCAGCAGGGGCGGGATCACGGGGATCTACACGGTGCTGGTCGAAGGCGACGACTTCAACGAGCCGATCTCGGACGCGGTCCGCGGGATCCTGGACGGCCACATCGTGCTGAGCCGCAGGATGGCGACCTCGGGCCACTTCCCGGCGATCGACGTGCTGGAGAGCGTGAGCCGGGTTCGCGACCGCGTGATCGACCAGGAGCACCGCCGCGCGGCGAACCGGGTGCAACAGCTCCTGGCTGCGTACCGGGAGAAGGAGGACCTGATCGCCGTCGGCGCGTACCAGCCCGGGAGCGACAGGGAGGTGGACGTGGCCATCGCCGCGCGGGAGGAGATCCTCTCGTTCCTCCAGCAGCGGCCGGACGAGGGGACGAGCTTCGGCGAGTGTCGGGATCGCCTCGTGTCCCTGGCTGAAGCGACCTGTCCGGACTGATCCGGGGGGACGATGAAGAAGCCTACGTTCCGACTGCAGAAGGTGCTCGAGCTGCGCCGTTGGCGCGAACAGGAGTCCGCGCAGCGTCTGGGCGAGGCGCAGCGGCGGATGGCGGAGGCGACGGAGGCCGCCGAGGCGCTGCGCCGGATCCGTGAGGCCGGCATCGAGCAGCTCCGGCGGGCTCACGCCATCGGCGGCCCCGTGGGCGAGCTCCAGAATCTGAGCTACGTGCTCGGCCGGCTCGATGCGCGGATCGCCGAGGCGGATGCCCGGTGCCTCGAGGCGGAGCAGCGGGTGAACGCGATGCGCTCGGAGTACGAGAAGGCGCTGCGCGAGCGCCGGGTGCTAGAGCGGCTCCGCGACCGCCACATGGAACAGGCCCGCGCCGTGATCGCCCACGCGGAGGGGCTGGTGATGGACGACGTCGCCGTCACGCGCCACGCGCGGCGGGCGGCCGGCGAAGCCGGTGAGGTCTGACGTCCGATGAATAGAAGCTTGGTCAACGCCTTCGTCGGCTTCGCGCTGGGGGCCGCCATCACCGCCGGAGCACGCGTCGCGCTGGCGCCGGCGGAGGACCCGGCGACGGAGGCGGGGTCCGCGGCGGCGCCGGACTCGGCGGGCGCGCCCGCCGCGGAGCAGGCGCAGTCGACGAACGTCCCGACGACCCCGGTCCCGGCAGGCCCCTCGATCGTCGACGGGCGCGAGGGCGTCGCGACGGCGGAGACGCCGCGGCGCCCGGTGCTCCTGACGACGCAGGACGCCCCGATTCCGGTGCTTCGGCCCAACGCCCACGATGCGTCCGAGGACGGGTCGGCGCGCCTCGGGAAGATCTTCGCCGCGATGGATCCCCGGGATGCGGCGCGCGTCCTGGAGATCCTCGAGGACCATGAAGTTCGGGCGATTCTCTCTCACATGTCCGACCGGAACGCTGCGGCGATCCTCGGGCACTTCGAGCCCGCGCGTGCCGCGACGCTGAGCCGCGTGGTGCTGGGAGGTCAAGGGAAATGACGGAGGTCGGGATGCTGCTGGCGGTCGACTCCGGGCCGAGCCTAGCCGGTTCCGGCGGGCCGGCCGGAGTCCGGACGCGCCGCGGTCGCACGGCCGACGGCGCCGAGCGGGACGAGGCCGCGAGCTTCGCCGCGGTGCTCATGACCGTGCAGACGCACGTGGACACGCTGCCCGAGGCGGTTCGCATCGACACGTCGCTCGACCGCCTGGACCCGGAGTTCCGCCGGCGCCTCGAGCGGGTCATGGAGCGGATGCGGAACGAGTACGGGCACGAGGTCCGTCTGGTCGAGGGTTTCCGGGACGCCGCGCGCCAGGAGTACCTCTACGCCCAGGGTCGCACGCGCCCCGGCCCGATCGTGACCTGGACCCTCGATTCTGCACACCAGCACGGCCGGGCCGCCGACCTGCTCGTCGACGGCCGTTACGACAATCCGGAAGGCTACGCGCGCCTGGCACAGGTCGCCCGGGAGGAAGGGCTGCGCACGCTCGGCCCCGTCGACGCGGGGCACGTCGAGCTGCCGCGCCCGGCGGCGGAAGTTCGGGCGGCCTCGGAAGCCACGGCGCCCGAGGCGAGAGACGCGATCGCCCGGCAAGGAAACGCGATGGCCAGCCAGGGAGACGCGATCACCCGGCCCGGAGACGCCGTTGCCCGGCCGGCTACGCCCGCTGCGGTCGCGTCCGTGGCGCCGGTCGCGGCGCCGGATGCGGCAGCGGTGGCGCGCGTGGCCGCGGTGGCTCGGGCGGCTCCGGTGGCCCACGCGGCCCCGGTGGCTCCGCTTGCCCGGGCGGGACAGCCCTCCCGGCACGAAGCCGACCCGCGGACCGCGCGGGATGATGCGCGGGTCCGGCCTACGGAGCTCGGGGCCGCGACGCGGGCGATGCGGCGAGGCGAGCGGGAGGCGTCGCGAGGCATCGCGGCCGCGGACGCGCCGGATGGCGGCGGGCTCGACCCGGCGGCCTCGCGCGGCGTCGAAGCCGCCGCGGGCGACGTCGCAACCCGTGGCGCTTCACCCGGTTCGGTAGCCGCCGAGATCGGCGGCGCGACGGGCGCCGGGGACGTCGAGAGGGTCGCGCAGGTCCTCGAGCTCCAGGAGGCCGCGGCTGCCGCGCCCCGCTCCACCGTGGTCCTGCGCTTCGAGGACGGGGGTGGCGGCGCCGGACGCATCCGGGTGGACCTGCGGGGCACCGCGGTGAACGCCGAGATCTCCACCCCGGACGCACAGCTCGCCGCACGGCTCGACTCGCGGATCGACGCCCTCGAGCAGGCCCTACGGCGCGAAGGCCTGGTGCCCGAGACGTTGCGCGCCCATGTGACGCAGGCCGCTGAGGTCGGCGACGTCGCCCGTCTCGCCGTCGCCGGGCACGCTACGCCGCTCGAGCCGGCATCCTCCGCGGCGCACGCAGGCGCGGCCGACCGCGATCGCCGCCAGTACGCCGAGGACCCGGCCCGGGACGCGTACCGGCACGACGCGGAGGAGAGACGACGCTCACCGGAAGACGATCGCCACGAGAGAGGGCGCCCATGGTGACCACACCCGTAACCACGACCGTGCCGGCGGGACACGCCGCGCTCACGGCGGCCGGCGGCCAGCTCGGCAAGGAAGAATTCCTCCAGCTCCTGGTCGCACAGCTCCGTAACCAGGACCCGCTCAACCCCATGCAGCCCCAGGACATGGCGGCGCAGCTCGCACAGTTCAGCAGCGTCGAGCAGCTCCTGGCGCTGAACGAGCGGATGGCGGTCCAGAACGCGTACAGCGAGGCGATCGCCCACGGCCTCGGCACCGGCAACGCGCTCGGCGTCCTCGGCCGCACCGTCCTCGCCCGCACCGATCAGGTCGTGGTGGGGAAGGACGGGATCGAAACCATCACGGTGGAGATCGGTGAATCGGGCGGTGACGCACGGCTGAAGCTCCTCGACGCAGATGGGAAGGAAGTCGGCTCCCGCGATCTCGGTTTCCTCGCCGCAGGGCGCCACACCGTAGAGATCGGGAAGGCCGCCGACGGCCTGAAGGACGGCGTCTACACCATCGCCGTCGAGGTCGTCGACGATGACGGGAGCGCGATCGCGGCCGACGCGTTCATCCGCGTCCGTATCGATGGAGTGCGCAACACCGATCGCGGCATCGTCCTCGCCGCCGGTGCGCTCGAGCTCCACCTGCAGGACATCGTCGAAGTGTTCTTCAACTCTTGAACCGGGGGGATCACCATGATGCGATCGCTCTTCGCCGGCGTGTCCGGGCTCCGCAACCACCAGGTGCGGATGGACGTGATCGGCAACAACATCTCGAACGTCAACACGGTCGGCTTCAAGGCGAGCCGGGTCACCTTCGAGGAAGCCTTTGCCCAGCTCGTCCAGGGCGCGAGCCGTCCCCCGGGGGACGACGCGGCCGTGAGCGGCGGCGTCAACCCGATCCAGGTCGGACTCGGGATGAACATCAGCAGCATCGACCTGCTCTTCACGCAGGGGCACCTGGAATCGACCGGCGTCGTCACGGACCTCGCGATACAGGGGAACTCCTTCTTCGTGGTCTCCGACGGCTCCACGCGCTACTACACGCGCGCCGGGAACTTCCAGCTCGACGCCGACGGCCGGCTAGTCTCGGCCAGCAACGGCTTCGTCGTCCAGGGTCGGATGGCGACGCCCGACGGCGTGCTGCAGGAGGCGATCACGGACATCCGGCTGCCGTTCGGCCAGAAGTCGCCCGCCCGCGCGACGGAGCGCGTCTCGATCGGCGGGAATCTGGACTCGGGCGCCAGCGCCACGGCGAGGCCGGAGACCACGATCACGATCTACGACGAGCAGGGGAACGAGGTCGAGCTGAAGCTCATCTTCGGCAAGATGGATCCGGCGGATCCGAACTACGACCCGAACACCTGGAACGTCGAGATCCAGATCGACGGCGGGACCGTCGCCACCACGACGCTCGAGTTCGCCACGAACGGCACTCTGGCCGCCGTCGACGGCGACCCGACCTCGGCGGATTACACCTTCACCTTCCTGGCGCCGACGGGGTCGAACCAGACCGTCACCATCGACTTCGGCACGATCGGCGGGATCGACGGGCTCTCGCAGTTCGCGCGGCCCACGACGGCCGTGCTCCGCGAGCAGGACGGCTACACGATGGGTGAGCTGCAGAACATCAGCATCGACCAGTACGGGGTCATCAGCGGCTCCTTCAGCAACGGGGTCACGCTGACGCTCGCCCAGATCGTGCTGGCCGACTTCAACAACCCGACGGGGCTGATCCGCGTCGGGGACAACATGTACCAGGTCTCGGCGAATTCCGGCGCGGCGGTGCTCGGCTTCGTGGGCGAGGGGTCGAAGTCGATGATCACCTCGGGCGCGCTCGAGATGTCCAACGTCGACCTGGCCCAGGAGTTCACGAACATGATCACCGCGCAGCGCGGCTTCCAGTCGAACGCGCGCGTGATCACCGCCAGCGACGAAATGTTGCAAGAGCTGGTGAGTCTGAAGCGGTAATGCACATTCCGACGAGCGAGGGGTGGCACGCCACCCCTCGCGCGGCCGTCCGTTCCGGGCGCCCGAGAGGGCTCGCGCTTCGCTCTCCCGGGTGGGGCCGCCCGATCCCCCGACTCCGGGCCTCTCGCGAGGAAGTGAATCGAGGGACCGGAAAAACCCGCCGCCCCGACCCGGCAGACCCTTCCGCACCTGGTCGTATCTACCGCCCGCTCCATTTCACGGCGCAAATCGGGCCGTTTCTGTAAACCATTGCAAATCATGCGGTTGCCGCCACGGCGCGCGGCCGTGATCTGCGGCACGGAGTCTGCCCATGCGTTTGGGCGACGCAATCGCGACGCAT
>VSDC01000115.1:0-6734 GCA_047459275.1 Gemmatimonadota bacterium | reverse complement strand
TATGGCCTGGACCGGGTTTCGGAAACGGTCCGGGGAGTCGTGCGACCGGCGCCGGCGAGTCGTGCGACCGGCGCCGGCGAGTTGCGCGACCGGCGCCAGGGAGTCGTGCGACCGGCGCCGGGGAGCCGCGCCGTCGCTCGGGTGTGTGGCGGCGCGCTCAGGGGATGGGGATCCGCTTGCATGCTTCGCGGCGCCAGGGTAATGTAGCTGTCGTTCCCGCCGAAGCTTCCAAGGATCGAGCAGAGTCATGGAGCGCAGCCAACCCACATCGGCATCGGCGCCGTGGTACGCGAGCACCCGGCAGGTCCGGATCCCGCACCGGGTCCTGGGAGCCGGGATCTTGAGGGCGGAGGTCCTGCGCACCGAGATCGTGCGCGTCCGGATTCCACAGGTGCGGATCCAGGCCGTCTCATCGAGCGTTTCGCATGGTAGTTCCCTGTGCCGTCGCCCGGGCGCGCGTCGCGCCGGGCTCGCCCTCGTGCTCATCACCGCGGGGGCATTTTCGTTCCCGGCGATGGCGTTCGGCCAGCGGCCGGGCGGGGCCGGTCAGGCGTCGCCGACCCGGCCGGAGATCACCGGATTCTCTCCCGTCTCGGTCACACGGCAGCAGACCCTGGAGCAACGGGTCCTCGAATTGATCGAGCCGGCGCTGCTGGACTCGATGAGCTTTGCCCTGACCCGCGAGGTCCACGTGGCCGGTTCGCCGGCGCAGGCGCGGACGCGGGACTGGGTCCTCGGTCAGACCCGCTCCTGGGGGCTCACGAGCGAGTACAAGGCGTACCAGGTCTACATGCCGTGGCCGACGGAGGCCGTGCTGGAGATGACGGCCCCCGAGCGGCGTCGCTTCAAGCTCTCGGAGGAGCCGGTCGATGGCGATCCGGAGAGCGCGCTGAAGCAGTACCCGTGGGTGCTCGGCTATTCCGGCACGGGTGAGGTGGAGGGCGAGGTCGTCTACGTGAACTACGGGCTGCACGAGGACTACGAGGCGCTGGCGGCGGCGGGCGTGAGCGTGGAGGGGAAGATCGTGGTGGCGCGCTTCGGCCGGTCGTATCGGGGGATCAAGTCGCGTCTGGCCGAGCAGCACGGGGCGATCGGGGTGCTGATCTACACGGATCCGATGGACGACGGCTGGTTCCGGGGCGACGTGTACCCGGAGGGTCCGTGGCGGCACCTGACGTCTGCGCAGCGCGGGAGCGTGATGAACGGCTCGGGCGATCCCACGACGCCGGGGTGGGCGAGCGTGGAAGGCGCGACGCGGGTCGATCCGGCCAGCGCGGTAGGGTTCGACCTCCCCTCGATTCCCGTGCTCACGGTGTCGGCGTCCGTTGCCGAGCCGATCCTCCGTGCCCTGCGCGGAGCGGAGCTGCCGTCGCAGACGTGGCAGGGCGCGCTTCCGTTCCGTTACCACGTCGGGCCGGGGCCGGTGCGGGTGCGGATGAAGGTCGAGGACGACCGGGAGACGAACCCGTACAAGGAGATCTGGAACACGTTCGCGTGGGTGCCCGGCGCCGAGCGCCCGGACGAGTGGGTGATCGTCGGCGGCCATCGGGATTCCTGGAACGCCGGCGCGTCCGACAACGTGAGCGGGACCGCATCGGTACTGGCGGCGGCGCGCGCCGTGGCGGAGCTGGCGAAGGCGGGGATGCCGCCGCGTCGCACGATCGTCTTCGCGACGTGGGATGCGGAGGAGTGGGGGCTGATCGGCTCCGTCGAGTGGGTCGAGGAAATGGCCGAGGAGCTGGGTGCCAAGGCCGTCGCCTACCTGAACCAGGACGGCGTGGCGGGCGGCCCGTACTTCAGCGCGAGCGCGGCTCCGTCGCTGAAGGCGCTGGTCAGGGACGTGGCGCGCGTGGTCCCCGACCCGGCGGGCGGCACGGTCTACGACCGGTGGCGTGAGCGCGTGGCTCCGGCGGACACGGCCGAGGTGCCGCTTGGAAATCTGGGCGGTGGGAGCGATTTCGCGCCTTTCTACAACCATCTCGGGATCCCGAGCGCCGGGTGGGGGTTCGGCGGGAATGGAACGCAGTATCACGGCGCGCACGACACCTACACGTGGATGTCGAAGCACGCCGATCCCGGTTTCCGCTACCACGCGACGACGGCTGAGCTGACCGCGATCGCGGCGCTGCGGCTGGCCAACGCGGAGGTGCTGCCGTTCGACTATGGCGAGTTTGCGAGAGAGCTGCGGGGCATCGTCTCGCGACTGGCGATCGAGGCCGGCGAGAGAGGCCTCGGCGACACCGGCCTCGCGCCGCTCGACCGGGCCCTCGCCCTGCTGGCCGAAGCGGCGGACACATTCGCGGTTGCCCGGGATGCGGCGCTCGCCGGCGGGGTCAAGGCCGCGGCGCCGGGAGCGGAAAGCGCGTTCGACCAGGCGAACCGGCACCTCATGCAGGTCGAGCGGTCGCTCACGCGGCCGGAGGGGCTGGTCGGCCGCCCCTGGTTCCGCAACCTGATCTTCGCGTCCGACAGCAGGAACGGCTACGCGACGATCGCGCTGCCGGGCATCGCGGAGGCGATCCGGGCGGGTGACCGGGACCGCGTACGCCGGGAGGCGGAGGACCTGGCGAGGCGTGTGGGCGAGGCGACGGCGCACGTCCGGGCGGCGACGGCGGCGTTGCGCGGCACCGGCGTGGCCGCGAGGCAGGAGTAAGCTCGGGGCAGGATCGATCTCGCGGGCCAGCGGCCCGGGCTTTGCCGGGTGGGGCCGGGGCGGCGGGGGGCAGCGCCCGACGGCGCCGCGAGGCCAGCGCCCTCTCGAGGCGACGCGGCAGGAGCGGTGCTACACGACGCACGCGTCGGCCCGGTACGGGGCCGCGCTCGTCGGGGCATTCAACAGGCGCAGCGCGCCAGGAGAAGTATGGGTGATTTCCGCATCGGCTCGATCTTCGGGTTCGAGATCCGTCTCGACTTCTCCTGGTTCATCATTTTCTTCCTGATCCTCTGGGTCTTCACCTTCGCGGTTTTCCCCGCCAACTACCCGGGGCTGTCGGTAGCCGCGTACATCGGGATGGGCGTCGTCGGGACGCTGCTCTTCTTCGCGTCGCTGCTGGCACACGAGATCTCGCACTCCCTCGTGGCGCGGGCGAAGGGGATTCCCGTGGAGGGGATCACGCTCTTCATCTTCGGCGGGATGTCGCGCACGCGGATGGAGGCGGAGACGCCGGGCGACGAGTTCAAGATCGCCGTCGTCGGACCGCTCTCCAGCATGCTCATCGCCGGGCTGTTCTGGGGCGTGGCGTGGCTGTCGTTCCGGGCGGGATGGAGCCCGGCGATCGGCGGCGTCGCCCAGTACCTGGCGCTCCTCAACCTGCTCCTCGCGGTCTTCAATCTGCTCCCGGGCTTCCCCCTCGATGGCGGGCGGATCTTCCGGGCGGCGGTGTGGAAGTCCACAGGGGACTACACCCGCGCCACGCGCTGGTCGACGACGGGCGGCAAGTGGCTCGCCTACATACTGATCGCCTTCGGGCTCCTGTCCGTCTTCCAGGGGAACCTGGGCGGGCTGTGGCTCGTGTTGATCGGCTGGTTCCTGCGCAACGCGGCGATCGCGAGCTATCAGCAGCACCTGCTGCAGCAGGTGCTCGAGCACGTGCGGGCGCGGGACGCCATGACGCGCGACCCGGAGACGGTCGAGCCGGACCTGACGTTGCAGGAGCTCGTCGACGAACACTTCCTCCGGCGCCGTTACCACGCTTTCCCGGTCGCAACCGACGGCCGGCCGCTGGGGCTGATCACGCTCGGGCAGGTGAAGGAGGTGCCGCGCGAGGAGTGGAGCCGCCGGACCGTGGCCGAGACGATGACGCCGATCGAAAGCGACGGCGTCGCCGTGAGCCCCGACGAGCCGATGACGGAGGTCTTGCGGAAGATGGAACGCTCCGGGTCGCGCCGGGTGCTCGTGACGCGCGACGGTCACCTCGAGGGGATCATCACGACGGGGGACATCGCGGGGTGGTTGCAACGGGCGCGTGAGCTGGAGGGGTGAGGGGGCGGCGGTCGCCGCCGGCGCGTGGCGGTACGCCTCCGGCGCGTGGCGGTACGTCGGAGGCGCCGCGAGCCTCGATGGGCGCACTGTCGCGCTGGCCGTCCGTCCCGCTCGCATCCGGCGGCCGCACGGGTTAGATTGCCCGCATGTACGTGATTCCGAAGGAACGGCTCCCCGAGGGCTTCGCCGAGCGGATCGACCAGCCTCCCGCCGAACCCGCGCCGACGCGGCCCGCGGCGACGATCGTGTTGTTGCGCGATGGAGAAGCCGGTCCGGAGGTGCTTCTCCTGCGCCGTACCCGGTCGAGCGGGTTCGTCCCCGGCGCGTTCGTCTTCCCGGGCGGCCGGGTCGACGAATCGGACGGCGATCCGCGCCTCCTGGAGCATTCGGATGGACTGGACGGCCGCACCGAGCCGCCGCCCGCGTTCTGGGCCGCGGCCGTGCGGGAGGCGTTCGAGGAGGCTGGCGTCCTGCTGGCGCGTGATGCGGACGGGCGCGTTGTGCCGGACGCGGGCCGGGACGCGCGGGTCGCCGGGTGGCGGGAGGCGCTCCTCGCGGAGCGTGCGTCGCTGAGCGACATCGTGCGCGAGGGAGGGCTGCGCCTCGACTTGGGCGACGTCGTCTACTGCGCCCACTGGATCACGCCCGTGGTCGAGCCGCGGCGCTACGACACGCGCTTCTTCCTGGCGCGCCTCCCCGATGGGTGCGACGTCTGCATCGACGAGCGCGAGATGACGGAAGCGCTCTGGCTCTCGCCCGCCGAGGCGCTGGAGCGGTTCCGCGCAGGTCGACTGCCGATGGTCTTTCCGACGGTCTCGACCGTCGAGTCGCTGGTTCCCTTTGCGACGGTGACCGAGGCGCTGGACGCCTTCCGCGACCGCCCGGTCACGCCGATCCTGCCGCGCCTCGTCCGCACCCCCGACGGCGTGACGATCGTGATCGACTGAGCCCTGAGCCCCGAGCCCTGACACCTGATACCCGACAGCTAGCCACAATGCCCACCACAACCGCTCGCCCCAGAACTCTCGGTGCCCTCAAGAAGTCCGGCTACCGGAGCCGTTCCGTCAAAGACGAGATCCGGGCGAACCTGATCCGTCGCCTGCAGTCCGGCGAGCCGCTCTTCCCCGGGATCGTCGGCTACGACGACACGGTGATCCCGCAGGTGGTGAATGCGCTGCTGTCGCGGCAGAACTTCATCCTGCTGGGGCTGAGGGGGCAGGCGAAGAGCCGGATCGTGCGGCAGCTCGTCGCGTTGCTCGACGAGGAGATCCCGGTGCTGGAAGGGAGCGAGATCAACGACGACCCTCTGCGGCCGATCTCGAAGTACGGTCGGGTGCTCGTGGAGGAGCACGGCGACGACGCGCCGATCGCGTGGGTCCCGCGCGAGGCGCGTTTCGTCGAGAAGCTGGCGACCCCGGACGTGACGATCGCGGACCTGATCGGCGACGTGGACCCGATCCGCGCGGCGCGCGGCGGGCATCTCCTGTCCGATGAGCTGACGATCCACTACGGGCTGCTCCCGCGGGCGAACCGCGGGATCTTCGCGATCAACGAGCTGCCGGACCTGGCGGGGAAGGTGCAGGTCGGGCTCTTCAACATCATGCAGGAAGGCGACATCCAGATCAAAGGCTACCCGGTGCGGTTGCCGCTGGACGTGCTGCTGGTCTTCACGGCGAACCCGGAGGATTACACGGCCCGCGGGAAGATCATCACGCCGCTGAAGGACCGGATCGGCGCGGAGATCGTGACGCACTACCCGGAGACGGTGGAGGCGGGGATGGCGATCACGCGCCAGGAGGCATGGCTGGACCGCGAGGGAGTGCCGGTCGAGGTTCCGGACTTCGTGGCCGAGATGATCGAGCGGGTCGCGTTCCTGGCGCGCACGGACAAGCGGATCGACCAACGGTCGGGCGTGAGCCAGCGCATGCCGATCAGCGTGCTGGAGAACGCGGTCTCGAACGCGGAGCGGCGCGCGCTGCTGTGTGGCGAGGAGGTCGTGGTGCCGCGGCCGTCGGACGTCTACGCAGCGCTCCCGTCCATCACCGGGAAGCTCGAGCTGGAGTACGAGGGGGAGATGGTCGGCGCCGAGCGTATTGCCCGGGAGCTGATCGCGCGGGCGGCGGGCGAGACGCTGACGGCGCGGGGCGGCGAGGCGGTCGAGGAGCAGCTCGAGCAAGTGGTCGAGCATTTCGAGGGCGGGAGTGTGTTGCAGCTCTCCGATTCGGCGTCGGCGGAGGTGAGTCTGCAGGGGTTCCGCACGGTGCCCGGACTGTTGGATGCGGTGGAGCGGTTGGACCTGGCCGGGAGCGGGGGCCCGGGGCACGTCGTGGCGGCGTGCGAGCTGGTGCTGGAGGCGCTGGTGGCGGAGCGGCGGCTCAGCCGGTCGGAGTCGGGGCGGATCGGGCGCGCGCCGCGGCGGGCGGGGCCGGGTGGGGCGGGGCCGATCCCGCCGTCGATGCTGGGGTAGCGAGGCGACGCGCGGGCGGGGCTGCGATCCGGATCGCCGGCGGTCCGTCGGGCACAGGGCTGGGGCGCGTGCTGCGCAGAATGCATGTTCGAATGGGGACAGTGCCGCCGGTGGCTACGCGGCGACGCCGCTCCGGAGGCCACGTTCCGTTCGATCCACAGCCCGTAGCGCTCTGTCCGCAGGAATTGTTGGTCCGATCGCTTCGGCGGGCGCCGAAGGGGCCGCGTCGCGGCCGGCCCGCCCCGGCACCGGGCCGGCACCCCGCCGGAAACCGAGCAGCCGCCA